>NZ_JBEOPC010000029.1:0-43139 GCF_040309765.1 Psychrobacter sp. TB20-MNA-CIBAN-0197 | reverse complement strand
ATTATTTTTAACATCGAATCGCCTAAAAAATAGTCGCTGTCAGTGCCATGGTCGAATGTTCAACACGCCCTAATAAAATCAAAGGATATTTTTATGTCAAATTTACAACAGCAGCGCAATGATGTGACGCATATCGATGGTAATTTGCATCAGAATGAAGACGCACGTATCGGTATCGTCGTCGGTCGTTTTAATGGCTTCGTCGTTGAATCCTTAGTCGATGGCGCGATCGATGCACTTCTACGTCATGGCGTACTTGGTAGCAATATCACTGTCGTTCGCGTCCCTGGTGCTTTTGAGCTGCCTTTGGTTGCCCAGCGCGCCGCAGAGTCGGATCGTTTTGACGCCATTATTGCTTTAGGCGCGATCATCCGTGGCAGCACCCCGCACTTTGATTTTGTGGCGAGCGAGTCTGCTAAAGGCTTAAGCAGCGTTGCGATCGATTATAATATTCCTGTTGCTAATGGCGTACTGACCACCGACAGCATCGAGCAGGCGATTGAGCGCGCTGGCACGAAAGCCGGTAATAAAGGCTCAGAAGCCGCTATGGTGGTGCTGGAGATGCTAGCGGTACTCTCGCAGCTAGACGTTGATGATGACTATGATACTAGTGATGATGCTTAGGTTTAAAAGATAAAGCATTATCATACGGCTCTTTACGTAGAGCTTTTTATGATTAGGTTGACATGACAAAGACTGCCTCGAATGCGGGTTTTAAAAGCTCATGCTAAACCAAGAATAACGTTTCAAGTTTTCAATAAGTACTTTTACAAATACTTTTAATAGGCGCTATGGTCAAAAATCATGGCGCTTAAGCGCCACAACGGACTGGCAAAGTTGCCAATCGACTACTATTTAACATTTTATTGGCTATTTATTCACTTAGTTAAACTTTTTGTTTAAACCTTAGGTATTTTTCATGACTGACCAACTCAAACGCGCTATCCATGAAGCAAAGACGGCAAAAACTACTAGCAATCCTACTGATAAAGCGGTTGCTAGCAGTGAGGAACAAAACTTCGATATGAGTGAGTCGACTTATAAGACGACCCATACTGCCGTACGTAAGGCGCGCCGCTTTGCGATGCAAGGCTTGTATGAGTGGCTAGTAACCGATCGCCGTTTTGAGACCACAGATAAGCTTGGCTGGAAAGACAACGCCCCTCACGATATCGCCGCGCGTACCCGTGCCACGAACGCTATGCACACCGTACACATTGGCTACTATCACGAAATGATGCGCGATATCCCAGAGCAAATCGAAGCGCTGGACGCTTTAATTGAGCAACACCTTGACCGCAAAGTCGAACAGCTCGATACTGTTGAGCACGCGATTTTGTTGATTGGTGCTTATGAGCTGCAAAACCGTCTTGAGATTCCCTATAAAGTGGTGCTTGATGAAGCAATGAAGCTCAATAATCACTTCGGTGCAACTGACGCGCACAAATTGATCAATGCGGTACTCGATAGACTCGCGATTGAATTACGCGCGCTTGAGGTTGATGCTGATACTAAAGCCAATAAACGTACTTCGCAAAAAGCTGCCGCTCAGCCGCAAGCCGTGTCGCAAGCGACTACCAATACCGAGTCAGCTACAAGTCCTGCCGATAAGCCTACCGCTTCTAATAAGCTGCGTATCAGCGCTAATAAAACCAACGTTAAGCGCGACCGCCCGAATAAATCCAGTACCGCCACCAAGCAAGCGATTAAAAATGCAGCTGCCGCGCCAGCAACTGCTGATAGCGTCGATGATAGCAATAACACTAATAATACTGTTACTAATAATAAAGACTAGCCATGACTGAGTTTGAGCTGATTGAGCGTATATTTAGCACTCTGCAAGATGAGCAGCCTTCTGCTGGTATAGAAAAAGCCATCGGTGACGATGCTGCGGTAATGAGTCTGCCAACAGGCGCGCGCTTGGTCAGTTGTATCGATACTTTGGTGCAAGGCCGCCACTTTAGCGCGGATTGGAATGAGGTTAATGAGCTGGCTTTTCAGATTGGCTATAAGGCCGTCGCAGTCAATGTCTCAGATATCGCCGCTATGGGTGCGACGCCGCACAGTATTTTATTAGCCTTAGCGCTACCTGAGCGCTTAGCAAATGAGCAGTGGCTAAGCGGCTTTGCTAAAGGCCTGCATCACGCCTGCCAATTATTTGGCGTGACCTTAATCGGCGGCGATACCACGCGCAATGATACTTTAGTGTTAAGCGTTAACGCGCAAGGGCTATTGACTGCCAATACGAACGCTGTCTACCGCTCAGGCGCAAAAGCAGGTGACAAGGTCTATGTTTCAGGCACCCTTGGTGATGCCGCTTATGCACTCAATCATCCTGATAGTGAGACGGGGCGACAGTTAGCGCACAGGTTACATATGCCGACACCGCGCATTCAGCTTGGCGCATCGCTTGCAAAGACTGACGCTACATCGATGATAGATATCTCCGATGGCCTATATCAGGACCTCTCGCATATCTGTCAGCAAAGCGGCGTCACCATGCGTATCGATATAGAAAAGCTGCCGACGAGCCAGCCCTTGTTACAGGTAGATGAAGCTGAACGCTTATTGTGTCAGTTAACCGGCGGCGATGACTACGAGCTGGCCTTTACGTTGCCTGCTGATGTCGAGCCGCCTGCTAGCCAATTGACTAACACGCAAATCACTTGTATCGGCGAAGTCGCGGCGACCGATTCGGCGCTACAAGAGCCGCGCCCACGGCTGTTTTATAATGGACAAGCCGTTACCAAAGAGCATCCCGCTCCTTTTACTACGCTACCCTCATTTACGGGTTATCAACATTTTATAGGTTAGCCCATGACTGACGACCTGCATAAACCTGATATTAGTAAAGCCAATGACTGCCCGCCCCTGCCAGCGGGTGCAAGTACCCTCGATACTATTGTGTATTGGCTAGGATTAGGTTTAGGCAGCGGCCTGCCGCGCCGCGCACCTGGCACTTGGGGTACGGTTGGTGGACTGATTGTCGCTATTCCTTTATTAAGCTTAGGCTTTACTGCCTTTTTGATTATTACCCTTTTGTCTTGTGTCATTGGCGTCTGGATCTGTGATCGCAGCTCAGAGCTGATGGGTGTCCATGATGATCCGCATATCGTTTGGGATGAATGGGCAGGTATTTGGATTACCTTACTGCCCTTCTCTTATTTAGGCGTCAGTACCACTAGCTTTTGGTCAGATATTAGCCAGCCTATCGCTATCTTTGCGCTCATTATTGCCTTTATTCTGTTTCGCTTCTTTGACATTATCAAGCCGCCGCCGATTGGCTGGGCAGATAAAAAAGTCGCTGGCGGCTTAGGTATTATGCTCGACGACATTATCGCCGGTATCATGGCCGCTGTAGTTTGGCTGATAGTTATGGCGGGTATGCTGCTATAGCTTCGATATAAGACGAGACTTTTTACAAAGAGTGCAGCCAAATCCATACAAAGCCTATATGATTTTTGTTTGGCTTTAGGCTATAATTTCAATATATTTTGTTACAACTATCGAGCTATTATGACCTCTTCTCTTTCTGTAATTATCCTCGCTGCCGGCAAAGGCACGCGTATGCAGTCGGCTAAACCTAAAGTACTGCAAACCCTTGCTGGCAAGCCCTTATTGAGTCATGTATTAGATACTTGTCATCATTTGACAGTGGATGAGACTATCGTCGTCTATGGCTTTGGCGGGGAGCAAGTTCAAGAAGCGATGAGCGCTTATAATCTGGCTTGGGTAGAGCAGACAGAGCAGCTAGGGACGGGGCACGCGGTCAAAGTCGCTTTGGAGAAACTACCACAAACTGGTCAAAGCCTAATCTTATATGGCGATGTGCCCCTAGTAAGTCGTCAGACATTAAGCGCACTGCAATCCGCTAATACTGATGGTATGTCGATGTTGACACTAACCGTTGATAATCCGTTTGGCCTTGGTCGAATCAAGCGCGACGCGAATGGCAATATCGAAGCCATCGTCGAACAAAAAGATGCCAGTGACGCAGAGCAGCAAATCACTGAGATCAATAGCGGTATTTATTGTGTCGATAATGCCCTGCTACATAAATACCTGCCTAAGTTGTCAAATGACAATGCGCAAAATGAGTATTATTTAACCGATATTGTCAAAATGGCAGTCGCTGATGGTATCGCTATTGCTGCTATCGAGCCGGAGCATGCTTTTGAAATCGAAGGCGTCAATAACCGTCAGCAGCTCGCAAGCTTAGAGCGCTCATGGCAAAATAAGCTGGTGCACGATCTGCAAGTCGCGGGCGTGCAGTTTGCTGATCCTACTCGTGTCGATATTCGTGGTAGCCTCAGCGCGGGGCAAGATGTGTTTGTCGATGTCAATGTGGTATTCGAAGGCGACTGCGTACTCGGTGATAACGTCTACATCGAAGCGGGCAATGTGCTCAAAAACTCACAAATCGGTAATGCTTGCTATATCAAGCCAAACTGCGTCATCGATCAAGCAAATATCGGTGCAGGCGTGGATGTCGGTCCTTTCGCCCACCTACGTCCTAACACTGTACTATCCGACCACAGCAAAATCGGTAATTTCGTTGAGATTAAAAAGTCCGTCGTCGGCCAAGGCAGTAAGGTCAATCATCTAAGCTATATCGGTGATACCACTATCGGCACGGATGTCAATGTCGGTGCAGGTACCATTACTTGTAACTATGACGGCGTTAACAAGTCGCAGACTATCATCGAGGACAACGCTTTTATCGGCTCCAACTCAAGCTTAGTAGCACCCGTGACCATCGGTGATACCGCAACAGTGGCAGCAGGTTCAGTCATCACAAAAGATGTCGATGCCAATGCACTAGCACTCGGCCGAGGCCGCCAAGTACAAAAGGACAATTTTCAACGTCCGACCAAAAAATAGCAGTAGCTCAGTAGTTGGCTTGCTACACACTGCAGTCAGAAATAAGCAGCGCGACAACACTAGTGGTGCTGCTTACTGCTATATGGCTCCAAACAAACTTATCAAGACAGCTATCGAAATCACAAATATTGTCACTCTAAAACATCGAATTTAAGGAATCACTATGTGCGGAATAGTCGGCGCGGTCGCTGAGCGTAATATCGCTAATATCTTACTAGAAGGACTCAAACGCCTAGAATACAGAGGCTATGATTCTGCAGGTCTCACGGTGATTCGTAATAATGAGCTACATCGTGAGCGCCAAGTGGGCAAAGTGCAAGAACTGGTCAATGCTGTAGCGGTCAATCCGCAGTTTTTCGATGGTCATATCGGTATCGCTCATACCCGCTGGGCGACTCATGGTGAGCCTGCGCAGCGTAACGCGCATCCGCATATCTCAGGTAAAATTGCCGTCGTCCATAATGGTATCGTTGAGAACTATGCTGAGCTCAAAGAAGAGCTCATCGCGAAAGGTTACGAGTTTACATCGCAGACTGATACCGAAGTGGTCTCACATCTTATCAATGACTTATATAGCCAAAATAACGACTTACTAGCAGCGGTTCGCGCTGTTATCCCAAAGCTACATGGCGCTTTTGCTTTGGGTATCGTCCATGTCGACTGCCCAGATGAGCTAATTGCGGTACGACTTGGCTCGCCACTGGTCATCGGTGTCGGTATCGGCGAGAACTTTATTGCCTCAGATCAGTTGGCGCTACTACCTGTGACTAATCGCTTTATGTACCTAGAAGAAGGCGATATCGCTAAAATCACGCGCGATAAGGTTAGCGTTTATGCCGATGGCGTAGAGGTCAGTCGTAAGATCAATGAGATTGACGCGCAGCAGCACAACGCCGATAAAGGCGAGTTCAAACACTATATGCTCAAAGAGATTTACGAGCAGCCAGATGCGGTATCTCGCACGCTTGAGATGGCACTAGAGAGCACTGTCTCAAATGAGCAGATAGATGACGACGCTAAAAACAGCTACCAACTAAAAGCCGACTTTTTACAGCGTCATGAATCTAAGCTTGCTGGTATTCGCCACATTCAAGTGATCGCTTGTGGTACTAGCTATCACGCCGGTATGGTGGCCAAATATTGGTTTGAGAATTTAACGCGTCTACCCTGCTCAGTCGAAGTGGCAAGCGAGTTCCGCTATCGCAATCCGGTCGTCATTGATAACTCCTTAGTCATTTGCATCTCGCAATCAGGTGAGACGGCAGATACGCTATCGGCGCTACGTGACACCCAAAAGCAAGCGCCTACCGGCCTTGTCAGCTTAGCTCTATGTAACGTACCGACTTCCTCACTAGTGCGTGAAACCGATATTTATCTGCCTACCTATGCCGGCCCTGAGATTGGCGTTGCTTCGACCAAAGCCTTTACCACTCAGTTAGTGGCGCTGATGCTACTGGTACTAAAGATTGGCGTCACTCAATCGCGTTTGGACGATGAGCGCTTAACGACTCTACTCGCTGGACTGCATAAGCTGCCTAGTCAGTTGTACGCTAGCCTCCATCTTGATGGCGATATCCAAGCAATGAGCGAAAAATTCGAGAATAAGAAAAGCTGTCTGTTCTTAGGTCGCGGCTTACAATTCCCAATCGCTTTAGAGGGCGCGCTTAAGCTCAAAGAAATCTCCTACATTCACGCAGAAGGCTACGCGGCAGGTGAGCTAAAACATGGGCCATTAGCGCTAGTCGATAAGGACATGCCTATCGTCGTGCTCGCGCCTAAGGACAGTATGTTCGATAAGCTCAAAGCTAATATGCAAGAGGTGCACGCGCGCCACGGTGAGCTGTTTGTCTTCGCTGGTGAATCCAGCAAGATGGTGGCAGAGGATCGTCTGCATGTCGTTTATATACCTGATGTTTGCGAAGATCTTGCGCCAATCGTCTACAGCGTACCCGTGCAGCTACTGTCCTATCACGTAGCAGTGATGCGCGGAACCGATGTCGATCAGCCACGTAATTTGGCCAAGAGCGTCACAGTCGAATAATATAAGGTACTGATTTTAAAGTAATTTATTAGTAAATATCGTTTATTCCAAAACTTATAGTGACGTACTAAACCCTCCGCTATCTTATACAAAATAGATGGTGGAGGATTTTTTTATAAAAATGGGAAAATCCAACAACTCGTCGATACCTTAATATTATCGTACATTTGTTTATAAATTATAGACAGGACACAAATTTACTATGCCGTTATCAATGCGGTAAAGACGATAGGTATAAAAGGCAGTAGATATATAATAATAGTCTCTACAGTATGGGCGCTGACGATATGAATATGGATCACGACAACGGCAACACTGACCAACACAGCGATCCAATAGAGATCCTCTATGAGGATGAATTTTTGGTAGCAATCAATAAAGAGGCAGGTCTACTCGTGCATCGAAGCTGGCTAGATAAGGGCGAGACACGCTTTGCCTTGCAGCTGACCCGTGATGCGGTAGGCTGTCATGTCTATCCAGTACATAGACTGGATAGACCAACCTCAGGGGTATTGCTCTTTGCTAAAAGCGCTGCTGTGGCGCGCAGTCTGACCGAGGCGTTTACGGAGCGCAGGGTCACCAAGCAATATTTAGCCGTGGTGCGCGGGTTTATGTCAGAGCAAGGTAGTGTTGATTATGCATTAAGTTTTAAGCCCGATGCCATCGCTGACAAGTTTGCCAATTTGGACAAGCCTGCCCAAGAAGCAGTGACTCATTGGCAACGTCTGGCTCAAATAGAGCTGCCATTTGCGGTATCAAGAAAGCATGACACTAGCCGCTATAGTCTTATGCGTTTGATACCTAAGACAGGGCGTAAGCATCAGCTGCGCCGGCATATGAAACATCTATTCCATCCTATAGTAGGCGATACTAGCCACGGTGATGGACGGCACAATCGATTTTTTCGTAGTCAATATGAGTGTACGCGGATGCTGCTGCATGCGCAGTGTTTAGCGCTTAGTCATCCCGTCACCGGTGAGCCTTTGCTCATACAAGCAGGATTAGATGAGCAATGGATGAACATTTTGGAGGCGTTTGATTGGGTAGATAGTGTTGAAGGTTCAGGTCATTAGTAAAGATCTAATGTACATAATAGTGTGTTTTTTGAAAGTGTTTTTATAGTGAGACAATACACGCTAACGCCACAACACCAATGACTAAAGAGGTAAGTGTTTTGTCTGAATTAAAAACCGTTGGGCTTTTTGCTGTTACGGCATTAGCAGAGATTGTAGGCTGCTATTTACCCTACTTATGGCTAAGAGAAGGTAAGTCTATATGGCTTCTTGTCCCTAGTGCGTTTAGTTTGGCCGCTTTTGTATGGCTACTAACTTTACATCCAACCGCTGTTGGCAGAGTTTATGCCGCCTACGGTGGCGTGTATGTCACGATCGCAATTTTGTGGTTATGGGCGGTCGATGGTATTCGGCCAACGACATGGGATATATTAGGGACATCAGTGGCACTGCTAGGTATGGCTATTATTATGTTTGCACCGCGCAATACGTAGGCTGTACCTCAATAAAGCCCCTTCACTCTAAAAGCATTGATTGGAAATCCTCCTAAGCCCAAGCTACCTTCAAACCAACCCCTTATAAAGAAAATAAAGTCCCACTACGAATAACAATACCGAAAAGCACTTCTTTAACAGTGGCGGTGAGAGCATATGAGCGACTTTTGCCCCAACTTTAGCGGTAAAAAAGCTCATACTCGCAATGCCCAAAAAGGCATAAATATGCACAAAGCCAATGGTATTGGGTACATCAACTTGCTGCTGCATACCAAAGAACATAAAGCCGAGCGCACCAGCAATGGCAATAGGCAAACCACACGCCGCCGACGTGCCTACCGCCTTTTGCATGACCACATTATAACGGGTGAGATATGGCACCGTTAAGCTGCCACCGCCAATACCAAAAATGGCCGAAGCCACACCAATAACACCACCTGCCGCAAGTTGCTTGGGTTTAGACGGTAATACCACAGGCGTATGACTCGCATCACTCATATGTGTACGTCTTTTACCAGCGGTAAACATTCTATAAGCGACCCACAGTAAAAACACCCCGACAATCAGCTGCAGATATAACCCTGATATTTGCCCTGCTATCCCTGCTCCCAAAAAGCACCCTAGCGCCAAACCAGGTGCTAGATTTTTAAAGACCGGCCACATGACGCCGCCCTTTTTATTATGCGCCATCAGCGAGCTGATCGAAGTGACGATAATGGTCGCAAGCGACGTCCCCAAAGCCAGATGCATAATGGTATCGGCATCGTAGCCCATTTGGGTAAAGACGATAAATAACAGCGGTACGATAATGGTGCCACCGCCCACGCCGAAAAGCCCGGCCGCAAAACCTGCTAGTGCACCTATGATTAAAAAAATGAGTAGTTCCACGGGATAGTGTCTTCTTATATTGATTTATTTTCTGAGCAAGTGCTCTATATTAATGCCAGTTATGACTTATACAAGCTCAACTTGACCGACGTAATGATAAGCACGGTTAAAATACACTAAACTCTCATCTTGCCCGCTTGGGGATTCTGGAGGTTTGATAGCGACCACTCGGCACATCAGCACACTATGCGTACCCACTTCTTGAATGTGCTCAATCTCACAATCAAAGCTCACTAGCGCATCTTTCAGGATAGGCGCGCCTGTCACAAGCTCAGTCCAAACTCCTTGCTCGAAGCGCTCATCTGAGCTTAGTTTAGAAGCAAAAGCATTGGATAAGTGTTCATGCTGGGCACCAAGCACATTGACGCTCAAGACTTTATTATCCACAAAATGCCCATGCGAGCGCGCCGCTTGATTCATACATACCAGCAGTGTCGGCGGTGTATCAGTGACGCTACATACCGCCGAGGCAGTAAACCCATGAGTGCCTGACGGACCATTGGTGGTGATCACATTGACCGCCGTGGGCAATAGCGCCATGGCATCTCTAAAATCAGTGGCTTCAATCATATCTTTTATCATTACTACAATCCTGAGAAACGTTAAATCTATAAGTACCTTGTTAACTGAGGCCACTCATAAGCTTAAACAAGCCAGAACTTGTTAAGTTTTGCTAAACGCTCAGCTCTTGCCGCACGATTGCCGCACCAGCGCTCAGCGCATGTAGCTTGCCGCGTGCCACCTCACGAGACAACGGCGCCATACCGCAGTTGGTCGAGGGATACAGCTTGTCCGCATCGACAAACTGTAAGGCCTTGCGTAGCATATCGGCTACCTCCTCAGGAGTTTCAATATCATTAGTGGCGACATCGATTGCACCAACCATCACTTTTTTACCGCGGATGAGCTCTATCAAATCCATGGGCACATGCGAGTTTTGACATTCTAATGAGACGATATCGATATTGGACTGCTGCAATTTAGGAAACGCTTGCTCATACTGACGCCACTCTGAGCCCAGCGTTTTTTTCCAGTCATTATTGGCTTTGATGCCGTAACCGTAGCAGATATGTACTGCTGTCTCACATTGAAGTCCCTCTATAGCACGCTCTAGTGTCGCAATGCCCCAGTCGTTGACATCATCGAAGAATACATTAAATGCAGGTTCATCGAACTGAATGATATCCACACCAGCCGCTTCTAACTCGCGGGCCTCTTG
Source organism: Psychrobacter sp. TB20-MNA-CIBAN-0197 (assembly GCF_040309765.1). NCBI lineage: Bacteria > Pseudomonadati > Pseudomonadota > Gammaproteobacteria > Moraxellales > Moraxellaceae > Psychrobacter > Psychrobacter sp. TB20-MNA-CIBAN-0197. The sequence continues at coordinate 32,603 of NZ_JBEOPC010000029.1, read as the reverse complement.
ATTGAGAATTTTAGCAAACTCCCATGCCAGTTTTTCACGGCTCTTGTAGTGACCATCATACAGCGTATCGATCATGGTCATCGGGCCGGGCAGCGCCCATTTGATTGGCTGATCGGTTTGCGCGCGTAGGAACCTTGCATCGTCCACAAATACTGGCTTTTGACGGCTCACCGCACCCACGACTGATGGCACGCTTGCTTCATAGCGATCACGAATTTTAACGGTTTTACGGTTTTCAAAATCGACGCCGTCTAAGTGTTCGATAAATGTAGTGACAAAATGCTGGCGGGTTTGCTCGCCATCACTGACGATATCTATCCCTGCATGTTGCTGTTCTTGTAAGGTCAGACGTAAGGCGTCTTGTTTTGCCTCTATCAGCTCATCACCTTCTAATGCCCAAGGTGACCAGATTTTCTCAGGTTCGGCCAGCCATGAGGGTTTGGGCAAGCTGCCAGCGGTTGAGGTCGGTAATAATATATCCATGTTGTCTCATCTTTTGTATCGTAATATTTAATATCTAAAGCTCTATTAAGCCACTTGTTCATCAGCGCTTTTGTCTACCGCAAAGCCTGCTGCCCACTCATCTAGAATATCTTGATAAGGCGTAATAAATGTCTCTTCGGTGAACTTGCCTTGCTTCACTGCCAGCTGGCTGCGCTCCTCACGGTCATACACCACTTGCGTCTTTGAGTAGTCTTGGTAATTGAGACTGGGCTGATAGACCGCGCCTGCTCTGGAGTTGGCATTATAAATCTCAGGGCGATAAATCTTCTGGAAAGTCTCCATCGTCGCAATAGCACTAATCAACTCCAGATCGCTGTAGTCGCTGAGCAAATCACCGGCGAAATAAAATGCGAATGGCGCTACGCTTCCTGTCGGCATAAAGTAGCGCACCGTAAGACCCATTTTATAAAAGTAATCATCAGTTAATGAATGTTCATCCTGTTTGTACTCCGCGCCCAATACCGGATGCTGGTTGCCCGTACGCACATAGGTTCTCTTACTGGACACACTCAAGCAAATCACCGGCTGCTTATCAAACTGCTCTTGATAAGCGTCTGAACGCAATAAATGCTGAAATAGCTTACCATGCAGCACACCAAACTCCGCTGGCGGCTTTGATTCTGGATGGTTGGCAAAATGCGCTGGCAGTATCACACTAAAGTCATAATCGCGCACGTAAGATGAGAAGCTATTGCCGACCATACCGCTGATACGGGAGTTATCCTTGTGATCGACAATCGTGGTTTGTAGCATCTCGATACTGGGGAAAGTATGACCGTCGCCTGCCACGTCTAAGTCTGCTGAGATGATATCAACCTCTACCGAATAACGATCGGCGTTGAGATTGTCCCAATGCGCTAAATCATTAAAGCGGTTGTTTATCATTGTCAGTGTCTTACAAAGGTTGTCTTGACGGTTTACGCCGCGCGCTAGATTGGCAAAGTTGGTCGTTAGTCGCGTGCTGTCGGCAGGCTGATAGTGTTCATCAAAACGTATGCTAGATATGGTATAGGTAAATGGCTGAGTCATGATAGTCCCCTTTACTACTCTGATAGCTCTCGTCTCGAGGCCTCAGATAAAAGCTAATTTGTGTATGGGATGAATCATACCTTGAACCTCACATGAATAAAAACGATGTTATTTAAAGATAAGATGAATAAAATTCATGGTTATTTGTAAGCTATATTGATATAACGCTTTTGGAGAGGGGACTATTATCATAAAATTGTAGCCATTACCGTGCAAACCGTTTCTCATAAATAAAACCCCGCTACTAAATTCATAGTAGCGGGGTTTTATTTTTAGTGCTGGCTATTGTTGTATTTACAACAGTAACTTACGCGCCAAATACTTTCATGCGCTCTTCAACGGGCTTGAACTCTTTGTCGCCTGCAGGCTGCTCAATGCTACCGAACACCATTTGGGCGTTTAGTTCCCAATCGTCAGCGATATTCCATTCTGCAGCGACTCTTTGATCGATAACTGGATTATAGTGCTGTAAGTTGGCTCCAATATCTAGGCTAGCAAGCGCCGTCCAAATCACATACTGATGCATAGCGTTGGTCTGGTGTGCCCAAATTGGGAACTGATCAGCATATAGTGGCGCGGCTTCCTGCATACTTCTGACGACGCCCTTATCTTCGAAGAATAGTACCGTACCCGCACCCGCTCTAAAGCCGGCGATTTTGTCTTTAGTGGCTTGGAACTGCTCATTATCGCCAACGATAGCTTTTAAGGTCTCTTCTGTGATATCCCACAGTTTATTATGGTCTTCGCCAAATAAGACAACTAGACGGGCAGACTGTGAGTTAAATGATGAGGGCGTATGCAATAGCGCATGCTCAACTAGCTTGACGACTTCTTCATTAGACACTGGTAGCTGATCGCCTAGCGCGTAAATAGAACGACGCTTTTCGGCTAATTGCTGTAGATCTTGTAAATTTGACATCATTTTCTCCAATAGATTTTGATTAAAAATAAAACATGGAACTTAATTTAATGAAGATATTGTAAAGACATTCGGACTCAAGCCATATTCTCTTTTTGTAATTAAACTAAGCAATACATTACAATTTAGAAGCTAACTTAACGAATAGTCATTTATAGATTTCTTTTTCCTTTATCCTTTAAAGCCTTCTGGTAGTTCAGGGGCAGGCAAACGCTTCATATCTGAGTCAACATTGCCAAAGCGCTCATGACCATTGTTCCAATCAATAATAGACTGCTCGATCTCTTCTTTATTATCGGCCACGAAGTTCCACCACAGTAGTACTTGGTTGTTTAGCGGCTCACCACCGATAAACATCACGCGAGTACCTTTTTTTGCGACCAACTTGATGCTTTTATTATTAGCCACATCGTGATCATGAAAGCGCAGTAGCTGATCTTGTGGGCAAACTTTACCTTCTGACTCAATTTCACCTTCTGAGACTAAGATACCGTACTCAAATCCTGGCTCTAGAGTAAGGGTCACTTCTCCATCTTCCTTCCAGTAGACATCGATACCAACCATTTTTGAGTACTGAATCGTAGGTGCCTCGAAACGCTCGCCTGCCGCTGTGGTATAGCTACCCGTAGTCAGTATCATCTCGGCATTATCCTCTGTCCAAGTAGGCAGATTGGGATAATGATGAAAACCGCGTTCGATTTTTTGATCGGTGGGCAATGCGATCCATAGCTGCACCATGTTCAGGGCACGCGCAGCATCAGGCGAGCCACCAGTATCAGGAAATACGCTTTGTTCGGTATGGCTAATGCCTTGGTTTAGGCCGGTGCCTGCAGTCATGACGTTGACTTGGTTTTTGGTGATGACTTGCTCATTACCTAAGCTGTCTTTATGTAGCACCTCACCATTGAGCATCCAACTAAAGGTTTGCAAGTTGGTATGCGGATGGCGACCGACTTGCATACCACTGTCATCGGGACCGAACTCAGCGGGGCCAGCGTGATCCAAAAAGCACCAAGCACCGATAGGCTTTTTGCCAGTATTGGGTAATAACCGCGCGATAGGGATACCACCGACGTCTGCTATTCTTGGCTCTAGGGTTTGAATGCTCATCGTGCGCCTCTTATTATGTGTTATCGATTATGATGCTAAAATAGCTATAGTCGCAATATAAGACATAGCTATTTTAGTGATATCAGTTGTAATCTTAGCTACCGTATCATTACGCCGCACTGTAGTACTATATATCAGCGCTATTCCACACTTCATCTCAGCACCTACTCAGTATTTACTCAATATCTACACTCAATATTTACATAGGTACTTCCATAAGCAGCACGCGAGCTTCTGCATTGGCATCCATTGTAAAGCTCTTAGTATTCCAAATACCGAGGCCATCACGAGTATCTAAAGTGCTATCATTGATGGTCACTTGACCTTCTAGCACTAGTACATAAACACCATTATTGGCATCTTTTAGCTCATAAGTTTCAGTCACGCCTTTATCGAAGCGGCCCATATGGAACCAAGCGTTTTGATGAATCCACACGCCAGCGTCGTCTGCATTAGATGACAGCACTTGATTGAACGTATTGTGCGGCATATTCTCATCCATACGCAGCTGCTGATAGCGCGGCGTAACTCCGGCTTTGTTTGGGATGACCCAAATCTGTAAGAACTTCACGGGCTCATTATTATCAGCATTCATCTCGCTATGGGTGATACCAGTACCCGCTGACATCACTTGGATCTCTCCGGTCTCGATGATACCGTTGTTACCGATATCATCGCCATGACCAAGCTTACCCGATAGTGGGATACTAATAATTTCCATATCGCGATGTGAGTGCTTACCAAAGCCCTGTCCGGCAATCACTTGGTCATCGTTGATGACGCGAAGAGCACCAAAGCCCATACGCTCAGGATTGTGGTAATTGGCAAAGCTAAAAGTGTGACGGCTTTTTAGCCAGCCGTGATCGGCATTACCGCGAGAGTCTGCTGCATGATAGATCGTTTTTATAATTTGTCCTTATATTCGTTTGGCTTGTTTAAGCGATGGGCCTATTATAATTATTAACTATAGACAGATAAACAGCACTAAAAACAAATAACTATTCTTATAATAAGAACAATGGATGGTTTTTATAGAGACCGACGCTAGCACTGAGCTGTTTACGGCTATGCTATTTGCAGTCTGCATCAGCAGTTTATGCTAGTTGCTTATGTTAATAGTATTTATGATTATCAACAGAATAAGCGCCAGCTCCCTGCGCAAATAACAATAAAAACCCACCAGCGATAGCGATGTTTTTCATAAACATCGTCATCTGTGTCTGATCGCCAAAATCACTGTGAAATAAGAGCGCGGATATCACATTGAAACCGATGAATAAAAGAGCAACTATACGAGTCTTAAAGCCGATAAGAATAGCGATGCCACCGAGCAGCTCAAGTATAATAACCAATGGCAACATCAATGCTGGCACGCCCATAGACTCCATATATCCTTGGGTCCCAGCATAGTCAGTGATCTTATTAAATCCTGATACAATAAACATCAGTGATAAGAACACCCGGCCTAATAACATACTAATATCTTGAAATCTTTCCATGATGGCGCTTCCCTTTTTCGGTATTGATTTTATATCGTGATTGGTAATACACCTTATATAAGCCGCCTATGAGTATTGATTATAGCCATGCTGATAATGTTTGTTTATCGAGTATAGCACCTAACTTATGGTAGCTCGCTTATACCAGCTAATAAAAAAGCGCTGACTAAATATCATATTCAGTCAGCGCTTTTTATAAGCTTAGAGGATATCTTGAGTCGCTTTATGTACTGATAGCCGTTATCTCACTAGCGAGTCTTTTCGTCTTATATCTGGCTTCAGCTAACGTCATCTTGTTTTTGGCAACCATAGTCAGCACGCAAGGCTTACTCAAATAGTCTGTTTTTACAAACAGCATATTACCCGACGTCGCCTCCACGATAGTGATCTCACACTCTCCTTGCTGCATTTGACTAGCAGACGAATCGCTGAGTGCTGAAAGCGTGCTACTCATCGCCGCAAACTTATCTGCTTGATTGCTCAGCTCGTTTATCGAAAAACAACTAATGGGAAAGCCATCAGTGGTACACAAAGTCACGAGCGCAATTTCTCTATTGGCTTCACAAAGCTCTTTGATACAGCTTGAGAGCACCGCTTTTGCTTGGGAGTTTTCATTTACCATAATCGTATCTAACATTACTGTTCATTATTAAGAGTATTAAATAGCTGCAATAGACCAATAGCGGACTCTCGGCTTCTAGGGTCGGCATTGATAATAGGCGCGACTACATTATGATGCATGAGCACCGCTCTAACCTCTTGTCCTAGCGCCGCTAGGCTTGCAGGGTCGGCGTCCTCACAGTGGGTCACTCCTACGATACAAGTGGTCTGGTTTTTTTCTGGCGCAAAAAAAGTCAGCAGTTTGTCCAAGTTATTATAGTCAGGGGTGTCGCCATACTTAATCAAAATAAGCAGACCCCACAAAGAGCTATTGACAAACTCCCACAAAAAAGAATAACGCTCTTGACCTGGCACCCCATAAATACCTAATGCCATATCATCGGCTAAAGTAATACGCCCATAATCGATACCGACAGTCGTATATTCTTTGCCTATATCGATACTAGACTTAGCTTCAGTTTCAAGAGGACTTATCTCGCTTAAAGTCTTGACCAGCTGAGTTTTTCCGGCACCTACTTCTCCGATTATCGCTAGCTTCTGATAGTCCACTGCTTACCCCATTCCTAAAAATCTTTTAATCGCACCATAAAACCTGCTCGGTTTTTTTGCTGGTATATTTTGTGGTTTAGCCGGCTCTGACACAGCACTGGGCGCAGGCTCGGTCACCGTCAGTATCCCTAATGACTCAAAATCTTTGATAATATCAGTGACCTGATCATAAGTCCCAAATTCATCACTCGCGACTAAACTGTCAAAAGGATAAGGGTTTTTGGTCAATTTGACGCAAAGATTCATAATCAGCTGCGGTTGACTGGTCCGATTAAGGTCAGGCCATGCCAGCAGTTTTAGATATTTGCCATCGTAATAATGAGTCGCTACGGCATTGTTATTGCCTAAATTGATAAAATCTTGCAGACGTGCTTTTTGCTCAAACGTAAAAGCATCTAATGTCTGTTGATGGTCTTCAATAAATGTCTTAAAAATAGGGCCTTGATCGATAAAATCAAAGATACTGACCCTCCAATTATCGAAGCTACGCTTCGTCACTTTTTCATCGACAAACACCCATATATCGTCATGCCTAGGATCAGCCAATACCTTTTTCATCAAGTTATCGATCTCGATAGCCGGCCCTTCTAGCACTTGCACGTATTGGCCTCGGCGATAGGATAGAACACCTGAGATTTGCGCGGCTGGATTGCGTTTGCGAGATATCTGCACGATGTTTGACAAACCGGCAGGCAGATTGATACCGCGCTCATTGGCAGTGGTTCTACTGACATACGCAATACATTTCATGTTGCCCTCACTTAAATAAGGCATATAAAGTAGCTTGTTCAACGATGCCGATAGCTACTGATAGTTAAAGGGTGAGCATCGAGCTGTCGCTCTTCGAAGTGGCAGGAAGAGCGATAATTCAATAATGAGAAGCGTGAAGATTACTTGTATCTCAAGCTTTTTATACCTCAAGCTTGCCTTCGATGCCTTGTACTTTACGGCGCGCCAAAGCTAGGTTTGATTTAGCTTTATCGAGTACCAAGTACAAAAACAAACCTTCGTGCTTTGAAGCTGGGCGGATAATATGGATCTGCGAGCTTAAAGTAATTAAGATATCATCAATCTCACCTTTGATATCTAATGATTCCATCGTCGCCATTTTGGCTTTGACCACTTGCGAGTTACCAGCAGCAGCAAGCTCTAAATCCACGCCGCCACCAGCCATACCTAGCACCATACCTGACATATAGTCGACAATACAGGTACCCATAGCGCCATCAACTTGCATTAACTCTTGTAAAGACTGATCGATATTTGACATTTTCTTTCCTCAATTATTTTAAATGGTGAAGCACTTATACTTTATTTTAAAAATAAAGCGGTCATTTGCGCCGTTTTTTGTCTAAAGCTATCACTGTGTATTAATAATAAAACCACACTATAATTAGTGAATCTAAATTATTATATTTAACTAATTAGATAGTCTACATGATAACTTCAGTGACGGCTATTATAATAAATAAGTCGACTCTTAGCATCACTATAACCAACCAGTCATCGCTATATAGCTACCGCTTAAAGAAAAACTCAATAATTATTGAGTTTTTCGTTCTCCTTTGGCGCGGCAGGCTGGTCGTAATATTCGAGAAAAGCTGTTTAACTTGCACTATTTTTAATCCAATATCACCTAATGGAATAACTCATAATGACTGACTTAATCATAAAAAACGCTCGTTTAGCGACTCATAAAACCCTTGTCAATATTCTAATAACAGATCAGCATATCGCTCGTATTGAGGAGATAGCTGACAATAATGCTAACAGTCAAGACAGTCAGTCAAATCCAGCAGCCGCGAGTTACGATGCTCAAGGTAAGTTTGTCTGTGGCGGCTTTTATGACAGTCATATTCATCTGGATAAAGCCTGTATTTTAGATCGCTGTACTATAGCGGATATCTAAACGTCTAAATCATAATTCACAAAGTTACAGCTACGCCCTACGAGCAATGGCTAGCAGACGCTAAGCGTTATAAATAAAGTAATTTAGTAGACTGTTATACATCAATGAGACAAGTATTAAGACTAACAGCGGCTTCACTTTGTCATTTTTAACCCGCCCCACGTGACTAGCGCCACACCAAGTGCGATCAATGATCCGCCTAACACTAAACCTTCTGGTATTGCCTCTCCTTGCAAAAATACTGCCACCGGTACGCCCACCACTGCACCAACTGCTCCGAGTAAGCTGAGTAGCACCGGACCTCCTGTCTTTTGTAGTACAAACAATAATAAAAACTGACCGGCAAAGATACTAGCTTGCAAGACGATTAAGCCAATAGGCAGCGCCGTAGCCAGCGGAACAGCTAGCGTAAAACCTGGCAGTAAACCAACTAAGCCTAGTATAACAGCGGCGGCTATCAGCATTCCTGGCGCCAGTGCAATAGGCGATGCATCATCTGGCCAGCGCAGGCTACGATAGATATTGCCAATAGCTAAAAGCACCGGTCCGCAGAGTGCCAACGCTATCCAAAACACACTGGCCTCCGGCGCTGAGAATTTACGTGCAGCAAGTACGCCGGCGCCAGCAAGCGCCGCCGCCACACCAAACGCGCGCCAAATATTAAAACGCTCTATGTTTATCACAAGCGCAGCAAGATAGGTAAGCAGTGGCGGTAAAGAGATAATCAGTGCCACAAAGCCGGCACCGACATGCGGAATCGCTGAGAAGAAAATCAAGTTAGAACCCGCCACGCTGACTAGAGCTGCGATGACGTAATACTCAAAGCTACGAGCGCTTGGTGCCAACACCTCATCGCGCATATAAGCCACTATTGATAAAATGATAGCGGCGCCGCTGATCGACCAAAATAAAAACGCTAATGGCGTCAGGCCAATCTCAACTGCAAACTTAGCCAAGTTAGTAGCGATACCTAACAAAGCGCCGCCGACCAGCAGACAAAGAAGCGGTATCCACCATAATTGTCGATGGTCAGAAGCCGTCTTCTCCTTAACATCACTCATAAATTATCCGAATGTCTCGAGTGTTTGAATGCTAGCATAGCAAGATAATCGCGCCCTAATCAGTAGCCTGCTGTTTATCACGGCCATGCGGCACAAGCCACTTGCTAAACCAGTTAGAGACATCATCCATCAAGGTATAAACTACCGGAATCACCACCAAACTCAACAAGGTAGAAGTCACTAAACCGCCTAACACCGCTGCCGCCATAGGACGACGGAAAGTCGGATCGGCATCGCCCCAACCGAACACTAGCGGCAGCATGCCCGCGCCCATGGCGATAGTGGTCATAATGATCGGCCGTGCGCGTTTGCGGCAAGAGTCTATAATCGCCTCAAAGCGTGCCAGTCCGCGATTTTGCGCAATGATCGCATAATCCACGAGCAAGATAGAGTTCTTGGTGGCGATGCCCATCAGCATAATAAAACCAATCATCGAAGGCATTGACAAGCTACTATTAGTAATCACTAAGCCCACAAAAGCGCCGCCTATCGATAACGGTAGCGCCATTAGGATAGTGAACGGCTGCAATAACTTGCCAAATAGTAAGATTAATACCCCAAAAATACAGATAATGCCGACGGTCATCGCGATAACAAAGCCGCTAAATAGCTCGGCCATGTTCTCCGCTTGTCCTTGATCGATAATGGTAATCGACGTGGGTATATTTTGCATCGCCGGGGTGTTTTTCACCGCTTGCACCAGCTCTCCAAGCTCACCATCAGCAGGCTGTACAGTAATGCTAATAGCCCGCTCACGATCTAAGCGCTTAATTTGCGCCGGACCCGTACCGAAGTCGAGGCTTGCCACTTCCCCTACTCTGACGCCTTGACCGGTAGGCCCACTAGAATTGCTACTAGGCATATAGAGGCCTTCTAGCTGATTGACGTTCTCTTTGGCAACATCAGGCAAGCGCACGACAATGGGAATCTGCCGCGTATCGAGATTGAGCTTAGACAACTGCTGCTCATAATCGCCAACTGTGGCAATACGTAACGTGGTCGCGATATCTTGGGTGGTCACGCCCAAATCTGCCATCGCTAGCCGGTCTGGGGTGACCGTCAGCTCTTGCCGCGGTAAGCTGCGATCGCTAGTCACGTCACCTGCCATCGGTAATTTACGAATATCTGCCATGATTTGCTGAGCGGTTTGCTCCAGGATCTCAGGGTTGGTACTGGTAAGTGAGAAGTTATAACCGGTCTCGCCGCCGCTCGATAAACCCACGGTAAAGCGCGCGCTTGGCACCTCGGCGAGCAATTGACTGATCTGACGCTCAATCTCTTGCTTAGAGGCACGCTCGGCACGCGGCGCTAACACGATATCTAAACTACCAATATTATCTGACTTGCCGCCAGTAGAATTGGGATCCATCGCCGCCTGCGCCTCACCCACTGAGGTAAATATATTAGTCACCCCTGGCAGCGCTAAGATACGCTCGCTTGCCATCGCAGCGACGCGCTCAGTATCCTCTAGCGCTACATCGGGGGTCAGCTCGATGGCGACTCGGGTTTGATCGATGTCATTATCCGGAATAAAAGCAGTCGGCAGCAATTTGACGAGCATCAGCGAGGCGACAAACAGGACTAAAGTCACGCCCATCGTTAGCCAGCGATGATGTAGCGTCCAAGACACCACTTTGAGATACCAGTCCATGGTCTTGCTTTGTTTTTCTACTCGATGTTTTTCTGGCCGTAATACATAAGCGGCCATCATCGGCGTTATCAATCGTGCCACCATTAATGAGGCAAAAATAGCCAACGCCGCGGTCCAACCGAACTGACGGAAGAACTGACCGACGACGCCGCCCATAAAGGCGGTCGGTAAAAACACTGCTATTAAGGTAAAAGTCGTTGCGACTACCGCTAGGCCAATCTCATCAGCCGCCTCCATCGCTGCTTCATAAGGCGTCTTACCCATGCGCAGATGGCGAATGATGTTTTCCACCTCAACGATAGCATCATCGACAAGCACGCCAATGACCAAAGATAGAGCCAATAGCGAGATGATATTAAGACTAAAGTCGAACAGATACATTGCCAAAAAAGTCGGGATAACTGATAAAGGTAGTGCTACCGCAGCAACGATAGTGGCTCGGACGTTTTTTAGAAATAAGAACACCACGACAACGGCTAAGATACCGCCTTCGATTAGCATTTTTATCGAAGCCTGATAATCCTCTGCGACTGGCGTGGCTCTATCGTAGACTTTTTCGACGCTGATATTGCTCATCTCTGCATTGAGGGTGGCAAGCTCGGCATCGACACGCTCCATCACCTCCACCTCACTGGCGCCGCGAGAGCGGGTGATATCAAAGGCTACTACTGTTTGACCATCGAGCTTAGCGATTGAGGTGGGGTCTGCGGCGCCATCGGTGATCTGTGACAGACGCCCGAGCGCCTGTGTCGTGCCGGTAGTTGGTACGGTGATTTGCAAATTATTCAAAGCATCAGCACGATCCACCGCGCCCAATACGCGAATGGTCTGCGTGGTATTTCCGACTTCGGCCTCACCGCCTGAGCTGTCTTGCTGAATACCAGCCAGCTGCTGCGAGAGCTGCACAATGGAGAACTGTAAGCCGCTTAGGGCAATAGGGTCAGCGGCGACGGTAATCTCGCGTTCAAGTCCGCCGATACGGCCAACTTCACTGACGCCCGGAATATCAGAGAGGCGCTTGGTAATGGTATCATCAACGAACCAAGACAAGTCCTCGACGCTCATATTCTCAGCGGCGACTGAGTAGGTAATCACAGGGAAACCAGCGGTCGAGACTTTGGTGATAATCGGGTCGTTCGCTGCTGCCGGTAGATCGCCTCTGACTTCACCGACTGCCGAGCGTACGTCGTCGACCGCTTCTTGGATGTCTTTTTCGAGTACAAACTCCGAGGCAATCGTCGCCGCACCTGTTTGAAGGGTAGTACGAATATGCTTGATGCCCTCGATACTGGTGATTCTGTTTTCAATCTTTTTAGCAATATCGTTTTCTAACTGAGAGGGCGCAGCACCCGGCAAGGTGACAGTCACTACGACGGCTGGCAAATCAATATCCGGAAACTGTTGGACTTTCATTTGCATAAAGCCATAAATACCGCCCAAAGTGAGCAGTACAAAGAGCAAAATAGCAACTAGTGGGTTTCTAATCGAATAAGCGGAGACATTTAAATTCATAAAGGTGCCTGCGGCGCGTCAGTCGCTACTTGTGCTTGCTGAGCCGTGTTGTCATCCACTACCCGCACTAAATCGCCATCATTGAGGAAGCTGCCGCCTTGCTTAACCAGACGACTATCGGCAGGCAATGGCTCTGTTACCGCGACTTTATCGCCGAGACGCTCACCCAAAGTCACGCGCTGCTGCCGGATACGACCAAGGGTTTTGCCCTCTTGGGTCTTTATGTCAGTGACTAGCATCACATAATCATAGCCGTCATTACTCACGATAGCCGCGTTCGGAATGGTTTGCGCGCTGGCGCTACCTAATAAAAACTCGCCCGTTTGATACATACCTGAGCGCGCTGCTGGATCTTTATTGAGACTGGCGTAGATAGTAATTTGGCGGTTGTTGTCAGCAGTTGGCGCAATGCGGCTTACCTGACCCATTACCGATTGGTTATTCGGTAGGCTGACTCTGACTGGCGTGCCTACCGTGACCTCACCGATAAGCTTAGGATCGATATCCGCTTGCCACTCTAAAATACCGTTTTTGATAATTGTAAATAGCGGCTCGCCTGCTGATACGCCTGCTGATACCATGCCGACTTCCGCCATCTTTTTACTGATAATACCGCTGACGGGCGCGAGCACTTGCGAATTATTGAGATTTAGCTTTTGATTACTGAGACGCGCTTTTGACGCTTGTAATGCCGCTCTTGCTTGCAGCTCTGCCGTACGATAACGATCCGCTTCTTGACGACTGATTGCGTCGATATCGATCAAAGGCAATACCCTAGCAGCATCGGCACTAGCATTAGCGAGCGTCGCTTCTGCTTCGGCAACCTCCGCCTCGGCTTGCAGGATTTGCTGCTCGGCGGCATCGGAGTCAAACACGGCAAGCACTTGACCAGCCTTGACCTGTTGACCTTCTTCTACGAGCACTTGTTCGATCGCTACTCCGTTGACCTTGGCACTGACATTAGCGGTATCTTTGGGGCTAATGGTGCCATCAGCACGCAAATTATTACCGATGCTATCTTGGCTTGGCGTTACCGTTTCTACCGACAGTACCGCTTGCTCTGCGCGGTCTACCTCAGAGGTGCTACTGACTGTATCTGAGCTGGTAATGACTTGCTCATCACCTGCGGCCTCATTCGTGCCCCAATACCTTCCTAACAGCACGCCGACTACCAGCATAATCGCCAAGACCGGTAGCAACCACGGCGGCATTTTAGTGCTATTGCTAGCGACTTCAGGTTGACGATAAGGCGGTAAGTCAGCGTTGCTAGGCGTTTTTTTATCATCAACAACTGGCTTGCCATTAGGGTCTTGAAGGTCACTCATAAGCGGTCTCTATAGATAAGGGCCATAGCGAAAATCTAGCGTCTGAAAATCTAACACCTATCCATCTGTTAATGATGATAAACAGTCAAAAAAATAGGCATAAGTTTTGAACATTGTAGCTTATCCCATTAGCGCGTCAATGCGTATGGGTATCTTGCGCGTCTATATTCTGGTACTAGAATAAGAGAGCAAGTCACTGAATCTCATTGAGAATTTGCTGTTGCTGATAGCAAATGAGCAGCATGGTAGTGGTCGTAATGTCGCTAATAGCATTATTAATTTGACTTAAGTCTAAAGATGACGCTCATCGAACTTATCGGCCAAGCTTAAGCCCTGACTCAGTACTTTTGCGCTACACCAACTGATAATATCGCCCGGCAAACGAATGGTTTTGCGATTGACGATCCAAAAGTCAGTTAAATCGCTATCTTGTTCGCTCAAGAGTTGCGCGATTAGCTTGCCATTGAGGTGCGTCAGGGAGACACCATGACCGATACAGCCGCAGCTATAGATAATTTTTTTAGAGTTCAGATAACCGATCTCCGGCGTCATATCGAGATTGGATAATACAAACATCCACTTTTATAGCAGCGGTCAGTGGCGGATTCGCCCTATAAGGGCCATAGCTATGTAACCAAAACGATTTCTCTTTACACCTTGATTGCTCATTAGCCATAATAGCCTTACTTCCTTGTCGATCAGTAACCGAGCGTCCATTAAAAACAGCGATGTAGCCAGAGCAAACTATTAAGCATTGGTATAGCGGCTGGCCTCAGGCATCCAGCGATGGATGAGTTGGCTGACGTCAGCTTTGCGCGTTGGGTCATCTATTAAATGTCTCGCCAAACGCTGGGCAATAGCGAACAGCTCTTCATCACGAATCAGATCCGCCAAATAATAGCCAATATTACCCGTTTGCCGTTTGCCGAGTAGCTCACCTGGCCCGCGCAGCTCTAAGTCTTTTTGTGCAATAACAAAACCATCAGTACTATCGCGCAGTACCTTTAAGCGCTCAGTTCCGGTCTCTGATAACGGTGTTTGGTATAACAGTACACAAAAGCTTTTGGTTGAACCTCGTCCTACCCGTCCGCGCAATTGATGCAATTGTGATAGCCCTAGACGCTCGGCATTTTCAATGACCATAAGCGAGGCATTGGGCACATCAACGCCGACTTCAATCACTGTCGTCGCGATCAATAAATCCAGCTTCCCAGCCTTAAACTCCTGCATAATGGCTTGCTTATCAACGCCTTTCATTTTGCCATGTACCAGACCGATGCGAATATCTAAGCGCTCGTTTAAGTCCTCATAAGTCGCCTCAGCCGCTTGTGCATCTAAGACGCTAGACTCCTCGACCAGTGAGCAGACCCAATAAGCTTGTCTGCCCTGAGCGCAATTAGCCGCGATACGTTCGATCACTTCATCACGGCGATTGCGGTCAATGGTCACCGTCGTAATCGGTGTGCGTCCAGGCGGTAGCTCATCGATGATAGAAGTATCCATATCGCCATAAACACTCATCGCCAGCGTCCGCGGAATCGGCGTTGCAGTCATAATCAGCTGATGCGGGGTGCTACCGGCGACGCCTTTGTTGGTCAAAGCCATACGCTGCTCAACGCCAAAACGATGCTGCTCATCGATAATTACTAACCCTAACTTTGCAAACTCAACCGTATCTTGAAACAGCGCATGAGTACCAACGACGATTTGTACGCTGTTTTCCGCCACCGCTGCCAAGGCTTCACGGCGCTGCTTGGCCGTTTGCTTACCCGCAAGCCAGCCCACCTCGATACCTAACGGCTCAAACCACTGTCTAAAATTGAGCAAATGCTGCTCAGCTAAGATCTCCGTCGGCGCCATCACAGCAACCTGCCAGCCACTATCAAGCGCGTAGCCTGCCGCCCCTGCCGCCACTAAAGTCTTACCGGCACCGACATCGCCCTGCACTAGCCTGAGCATCGGGATAGAAGTCGCCATATCGCTAGTGATATCTTTCATCACCCTTTGCTGCGCGCCAGTTAATTCAAAAGGCAAGGCGGCAAACAGCTGATCAGTCAGCGCACTGTGAGCCGTACATCTTGGCGCTTTATACTGATGCAACTGTTGACGGCGATACAAGAGACTGAGCTGATGCGCGGTCAACTCCTCTATAATCAAACGCTGACAAGCGGCATGCGTACGCGCGGTTAGCTGAGTCAGCAGCTTATATTGTTGGTCGGCATCGGTATAAGTCGGCGGTGTATGCAGTAGTACTAACGCTTCAAATATCGATAAATTATAGACGTTATCATGCTGTTTATTGTCAGTAGTGACAGCAGCGGGATAGTACGCTTCTGAGTGATTATAAGGTGCAGGCTCAGCTTTACTCACACTACTATTATCTGGCACGCTGCGAGCAAGCGTTGAGAAGATATCCTCAACATCTTGCTCAATAGCTTTGCTAGGTTCAAACGGCGCTAACGGTAAATCACTGACAACTGCAAAATCAGCGCTAGTAAACAGCGTCATCGGTAGGCCTTGACTACGCACCGTTTGCAATGCCAGCTTAATCAA
Source organism: Psychrobacter sp. TB20-MNA-CIBAN-0197 (assembly GCF_040309765.1). Classification (NCBI taxonomy): domain Bacteria; kingdom Pseudomonadati; phylum Pseudomonadota; class Gammaproteobacteria; order Moraxellales; family Moraxellaceae; genus Psychrobacter; species Psychrobacter sp. TB20-MNA-CIBAN-0197. The sequence goes on along the minus strand of NZ_JBEOPC010000029.1, from coordinate 16,361 downwards.
AGTGCGTAGCTTGTTTTGGTGCAAGCCCTTTACCGTCGGATAGATAGGCTGCAGGCCGATATCAGTGATCGGCGCCCCATCGGTGATGATCTGATATTCAGGATGATGAATTTGCTTACCATAACGGCTGACTTTGACCTCACCGAACAGCTGCAACCGAGTCCCTAAACTCATCGTTTGTGCCAGTCCCCGATAGACTTTAAAAAAACGTAGGCCTACCGTTCCGGTGCCATCATCGATAATGACGGTCATGCCGCCGCGCTTATTGTCGATATGCACGACTCGGCCGGTAATGAGCGCCGCTTGTCCGTGGGACACGTCACTGATAGCGACTTGGCGACTGCGGTCTTCGTAGTCTCTTGGCAAATGCAGTAACAGATCAAAGATACGCGCGATACCTAACTGCGCCAATTGCTCAGCAACTTTTGGCCCCACGCCTGCTAATGCAGAAACGGGCATATCTAGTGCTGAGGCCGGCTCGCTATTGACCGGATGCGGTATCGAGTGAGTCGCAGAGAGAGGCATCACAAATCCTAATTCAGTTTTGACTCACTGTCTGTAGAGTCATAGGCCCTGTATTTTAGCGCGTGTCCAGCATTCATAAGCAAGCACTACTGATAGCTCAATACACGCTTGTATTATCACTGACAAGCCGCTTTATTATGCTAAGCTATTGAGTACTGCTACTCTTGAGATGGTTATGCTCAATAACATAAAAACTTATTGCTTTCAGCGCTCACTCACTTTATTCATAAAAGTAAGCTTACTCACTACTATAAGCTTACTGGCTAGCGCCTGCAATAGCCTTACGTCCGCAGCCCATTCAGAGCCGCCTACACTTGCTGCCCCTAGTGTGGCCTTAGTATTAGGTGGCGGCGGTACCAAAGGATTTGCCCATGTTGGGGTTATCAAGGCGCTGGAGAAAAATGGCATCAAGCCAAGCTTAGTCGTCGGTACTAGCGCGGGTAGTATTATCGGTAGTATTTACGCCAGCGGCTACACCCCTGCTAGACTTGAGCAATTAGCACTAACGACCACCGACAGCGAGCTGATGGACTTTACCCTGTCCAATCAAGGTTTTGTAGCAGGTAATAAGCTCAAAAACTTTATCAATACGCATGTCAGGCAGCGACCGATAGAAGACTTGCCCATTGCATTCGCCGCAGTTGTAGCCGAAAAGCATAGTTTAAAAAAGGCGGTATTAACTACTGGTGACACCGGACTTGCAGTGCAAGCCTCTAGCAGCGTGCCCAATATCTTTATTGCGCCGCGTATTCCCGCAAAGGTCGGCAAAAAATACATCGATGGCGGTGTCGTCAGCTTAGTCCCTGTTGATAGCGCTCGCGATTTAGGAGCAGATATCGTGATCGCGGTCGATGTCACTGCCCCAAGCATCAAAAATACCAGCGCCAATAGCTATAAGATTAACTTATCTCAGCTCCGTTCACTGAGTAGCTTTTGGGGGTTGTTAGAGAACAGCATTATCGCGAATGCCAGTGCTAGTGCAAACGGCTTAAGCAATAACCGTAGCACTCAGATGCGCCTTGAGCGCGATCGTGCCGACATCGTTATTATTCCAGACGTTGGTCACTTAAGCTCATTAGATAGTAGTCAACGCCAGACCCTTATCAGTGCTGGTGAGCGGGCTGCTAATGAGCAAATACCCGCTATCAAACGCTTAATTAACGCTAAAACGTCTAGCAAATATACAAAGCTTCAGTAAACCCTTTGGCGGCGCTCGATAACGAACGTCAATGCCTGAAGTTGATTGTTAAATGTAGTCCAAGTTTAGTCGTTGAAGTATCTTACTGATTGACTATAAATGGTTCGTGAACTATGAATAGGTCATAAAAAAGCACCGCCAATCTCAATGGCAGTGCCTCGTTATACTATTAACTCTTGTTATACTATTAACTCTTTTACGCTATTACTATTTTACTTTGGCGCGGTATTGCACCATTACCGTATCGTTTAGGCCCACGCCTTCGATATCCCAGCGCACCGCTTTATAATATCCTAAAGGAATCTCTTGGTTTTGGCCGTTGACATTACCTCGTAATGGCATACGTGAAAAAGAGTTGCCATCGACGCTACCATAAGGGAAGTCTGGCATCACTCCGCCTAGCAGCTCTACTTGCTCAGGAATGCTCATCGTGACTGTCATTTTGCGCACTCGATCAGCATTGGTATTGGTAAAGTAGCCTTGATACTCCAAGATGTTTCCCGATTGTAGGCGCGTCTCAGCAGTGACTGGCACTAACGTTTCATTGCCATTGGCATCGACACCAACAAGCGAGGCGGTAATCTTGGTATTCACTGCTTGTGCGTTGGAGTTGGTATTAGAGGGGTTGTTAGCATTGAGAGCTGCTGTTTGCAAAGCAGCTGAGCTGTTATCAAGTGCCGGCTCCGGAGTGGGCAGCATAGCTGAAGCTTGAGTGACGACCATTGCTCCGACGAGTGTGCCTGCGACAACATGAAATAAACGGTGACCGCCCCAAGCAGCAAATGGGTTGGCAAAATGGTTGCTTTTTTTCATAATGATTATCTTTCCTAGTTGAGATAGCAAAAACAGTAGATGGGCAAACAATAACGCTTAGCATAGCAAAAAGCGATTCTAGCTACATCAGCCCCGTGTTTAGGTTATGTATATCGATAACTATCTATAAAGCGCCAAGAGTCGTTAAATAAAAAGATAGCTCATAACTTGGTTTTTTGCTATGGTAAATCTCTAACCTTCCTATTTATCCTACTATTACTGTTTCTATTATGACTACTAGCGCCATGCCACAGATTAACCCTGAATATGTCCATTGGTTTCGTAACTCTGCGCCTTACATCAATACGCATCGCGGCAAGACGTTCGTGATTATGTTTGGCGGCGAGGCGGTGAAGCACCCAAATTTTAGTACGCTGATTCATGACTTTGCTTTATTGCATAGCTTAGGTATAAAGCTTGTCTTAGTGCATGGAGCGCGGCCACAAATTGAAACCAACCTAAAAGAAGTCAATATCACCTCGCCACTGCATAAAGATATCCGGTTAACGCCGCGAGAAGCGATGCCCAGTATTCTGCAAGCAGTAGGCGCGATACGTCTGCAGATTGAAGCACAGCTATCAATGGGCCTTGCCAACTCACCAATGTATGGCTCGCGCATTGATGCTGTTTCTGGTAACTTTGTCACCGCGCGCCCTTATGGTATCCGCGATGGCGTCGATTATCAGATGACCGGCGAGGTGCGTTCAATAGATGTCGATGCCATAAAGAATAACTTACTGCACAATCATATCGTCATTTTGGGCTCTATGGGCTACTCTGCTACTGGTGAAGTCTTCAATCTATTAGCAGAAGACGTGGCGCTTAGCGCTGCTGTCGCTCTGAATGCTGATAAGCTGATCTTCTTAGGGGAAGAGGCGGATATTGAGGATAATGGTCGTCCGCTACATGAGATGATTCCAAACGAAGTCGATCGCTTTTTACGTGAGCGCGATATCAACCATGAGATCAATTATTTCCTCCACTGTGCTAGCGATGCTTGCCGTCAAGGCGTGCATCGTACTCATATTATCTCTTATGCCAAAGACGGCGCACTGCTAGAAGAGCTGTTTACGCGCGATGGTTCAGGCACGCTAATCAGCCACGACCCTTACGAAGAGATTCGCCGAGCCAATATCGATGATGTGGTCGGTTTGATCGAGCTATTAACGCCGCTTGAAGAACAAGGCATCTTAGTGGCCCGCTCGCGCGAACGTATCGAACAAGAGATTGACAACTATAGTGTCATCGAGCGTGATGGGATGATTTTAGGTTGTGCCGCCCTGAATCCTATAGATGAGAGCTCAGCGGAAGTTGCCTGTGTCGCTATCCACCCTGATTATCGTAGCGGTAGCCGCGGTGCGGATTTATTAGCGTTTTTAGAGCAGCAGGCGCGCAGCCACGGAGTGCATAAGTTATTTGTCTTAACAACGCGTACCGCGCATTGGTTCGTTGAGCAAGGCTTCGCTGAGGTCGACAGTAGTGATCTTCCTGAGGCGCGCCGTGAGCAGTACAATAACGGCCGCAACTCCAAAGTCTTCCAAAAGATGTTATAAATAAAATTGTAAATAATATTTTGGCGACATAAAAAAGCTCTCATAATAATGAGAGCTTTTTTTATTACCATTATTTCTGCTACGATGATTAAGACTAAAATTTATTAGCCATAAAACCAGTCACAGAGCTGATTATTTTACTGATAGTAGCTCAACAGTAAAGATCAAAGTACTATTAGGTTCAATGCCCTGATTACCCGCTTCGCCATAAGCTAAGTCAGCTGGAATATAAAACTCATATTTACCGCCTTCTTTCATTAGCTGTAGGCCTTCGGTCCAGCCAGCGATAACTTGATTCAACGGAAACTCGATAGGCTCGCCGCGCTCATATGAGCTATCAAACACCGTACCATCGATCAGTTTGCCTTCGTAGTTGACTTCGACAATATCAGTCGCTTTTGGTGATTCGCCTGTACCTGCAGTCAGCACTTTATATTGCAGACCTGAATCAGTCGTTTTCACGCCTTCTTTGGTTGCATTTTCGGCTAGAAACGCTTCGCCTATTGCAGTGTTCTCAGCGGCTTTTTCTTGCATATCACTGACGAACTTCTCTTCTTGCTCTTTTTGGTAATCCATCAATACTTGCTGCATCTGCTCCTCGGTCAAAGCAGAGTCTTTACCTTGGTAACCGTCACGGAAACCTAGCTCAAAGGTATCTAAGTCAAGATCTGCAACCGCCTCTTTATTACCTTCTGCCATCATATAGCCCAAGCTATAGCCCACTTTTTGGGTTTGTGAGCTTTGCTCAGTCACAGCTACGCTTGCAGCTGACGTATCTTGATTGCCGTTATTGGTACTACAGCCCGTTACTAGTAGCATGGCGCCAGCTAGCGTACCCATCGTAAAGGTAGTGATTTTTTTCATAAAATACTCTCAAGGTTAAGGAGGTGATAATAAGTTATTGGTTCGTCATCATAACAAATCTTGGTTTTCGTAACTACGTCTGCTATCAGCTTTAAGATGATATTTAATCTACAGGTGTACATTTTTTGTTAACAATTCTAATCATGATAACAAGTTATCACACAACTATAGCGTTAAGTAAAGCATTATGTCTTTAAACCAAACATCATATCAGCTAAGCTTAACCAGATTAAAGAATATGTAACGAAGAGTCATATTTTCTATATTAATCATTAGATTACCAAAATAGCTTAGCTGGTTTAATTTCTCTCTATTTATCTCTTCTAACAACCTTTTATCAGGTTGTCAGTTGGTATAGAAATTATCAGTTACAATAGCAGTTTAGGATCAACGCTTAATAACAGAGCTTTTATTGTGTAATGGACTGCCATTCTCATAATCATCTGCTCTATATTGCAGCTTTATAATTAAATAATTTTATTAAAATACTATTTATAAATAATGATGTCATCTTTTAGTGAATGTGCACAATTTATTCATTATCAAGGCATGATTATTAAAGGAGGATAAGATGAATCCAATGTTTACATCTTTTAATGGTTATCTTGGTGGGCCGATTGGCTCTATCATTGGGGCTATCTTGATTTTTATTATTGGCTGGTTAGTGGCTTTAGGCATAGCAGCTTTAGTACGCAATGTATTGGCCAAAGTAAATTTAAACCAACGTATGGACACTTCTACAGGTAAATCGTATGACTTGGAAGGTATTATATCCAAGATCGTTTTTTGGTTTATCTTTATCATCGCTATTTCAGCGGCTCTAAACACACTTAACTTAAACTCTATCTCAGTGCCATTTGCCAACATGGTGGGTCAAGTGTTGTCCTTTATTCCTAATCTTATTGCCGCCATTGCTATCGGTATTATTGGCTGGGTTGTGGCTACTGTGGCCCGTACAGCGCTTAATACTGCACTATCCAAGACGACGATGGATGAGCGTTTGAGCGCGCAAGCAGGCGTTAAACCTATGAGCAGCACTATTGCTGATATGGTTTATTGGTTCATCTTACTTATTGTCCTAACTATAGTACTAGGTCAATTAGAGCTTGATGGTTTATTTGCGCCTTTAACCAATATGGTCGACAAAATCTTTAGCTTCCTTCCGAACATCATTATTGCAGGTGTAGTCTTTGTTGTTGGTTATATTATTGCCAAAGTGGTACGCGGTATCGTAACTAACCTTGTATCTACTTTTAACGTTCAAGAGCTTGCTTCTAAAGCCGGTCTTAGCGAAGAGAACAGCTTGCCTAATATTGCAGGGTCTTTAGCCTTTTTAGTAGTGATTATTCCAACGATTATCGCCGCTTTAAACGCATTAAAAATCGAAGTTATCGCTCGTCCTGCGACTAACATGCTCAATAAAATCATGGAAGCTCTGCCAAATATCTTTATGGCCGCTGCTATCTTGATTGTGACTTACTATGTCGTACGTATGGTTGCAAACATCATCAAAGGCTTGCTTGAGAACACAGAAGTCAACCGCTTACCTGCTAAAGTCGGTCTACAAGAGATGATGGGTGAGAAGAGAGTTTCTGATGTCGTTGGCTATGCTATCGTTTTCTTTGCGATGCTATTTGCTGCAGTTGCAGCCGCTGACCTATTAGGTTTTGAGCCTATCTCAGCGATTATCACGATGTTTATCGCTTTTGGTGCCAACATCATCCTAGGCGCAATTATTCTATTCATCGGTTTTTGGCTTGCTAACATCATCGCTGGTGTGGTTGAGCGCTCAGAACAAGGTTCACAGTTCTTAGCCAATATCGTACGTGTATTGATCATGGGCTTAGTACTCGCTATGGGCCTAAAAGCAATGGGGATTGCTGACTCTATTGTTAACCTAGCCTTTGGTCTGACTTTAGGCGCGGTAGCCGTAGCCTTTGCTCTATCATTCGGCCTTGGTGGTCAAGAAGCAGCCGCTCGTTTGTTACGTAAGATGCAAGATAAAATGGACAAAGAGCGTGACGAAGCCAAAGCTAAATCAGCTGTAGAGCCAAGCAAATCAACGCAAGAAAAGGTTAAAGAGTCGGTTCGCGATAACACGCCTACTGCTACAAGCACGCCAGCTGCGCCAAGCGTTGCAACAGAAGACTTGCGTACAGATACCGTAGATACTAGCAATCTTGATACTGACACTGTCAATATCGTGCCTGCTAGAGGAGATACGGACTCTGAGCTGAACACTGGTAATGATAATGAAATCTTACCGGGTAGCGGTCTTGCTGACGATACCAATAAGTAAGCTTTGCTATAAATAAGCTTTGCTAGACATGTATTGATAACGATAAAACAAAAGACAGCTTAGGCTGTCTTTTTTTATGCGTGGGGATAAAAGGCAGGTATAGCTGCTAAGCTTTTTGGCGCTATGGCTTTTTCTTACTAGCGGGAATATTGAGACTAAGATGGATAGCGGGTAGCGGTTTTTTGCTTTTATCGACATCGGACTTATTGTCTGTCGCATCGCCTTTTTGAGTACGCTGCTGCTGGTTATGGAGCCGTTGTAGCTGCCGAGTCAGTTGCCGCTCTTTTTCACTCATTGCGGTGACTGGCTGAATAAACAGGTCAATATCAATAAAGGTATCTGCCGCCTCTACTATAAACTCTATACCTAGCACGATAACATGGTGTAGCTCGGCGATAGGTAGCCGCGTCGAGACATCTTTGGCTATGGTAGCCAAATTGGGCGCGAGAGCTTCGCGGCTTTGTTTACCGCCTGATTGTTGACCATAAAATATCAGCACATAATGCTGGCCTAAATTCTCATAAGAGTGCTGATGTACCACATAACCGGTCTGCTGCTGCTCCATGCTGCGACTTGGATGCTGATAGAGGGTGCGGATCAGCTCATAGCGCGAAAACAATGACTCTGCTAACAACTGGCGTTGCCAAAATGGCAACGGCCCAGCTGATGACGACTCTGAGAGCATCTGCGCGCTGAGCTGATACCATAAGATGGACGCTTGCCTCATCTGCTCATGAAAGCGCTTGGTAGTCGCCGCTTTGTTTCTTTGCGCCAGACTCATAGCCACTAACCTACTATTCGGCTCATCTTGAATACCATACTTTATTAAAGCATTATCGATAGTAAGCGCTTGTGTGTAGATAGCTGGACTAGCCATAAACTGGCTAAGCAAAGTCTGCTCAGATGCAAAGCTTGACTTAGCATTTACAAAAGCTTTTTGCAGTGCGGCTTTATGATAGTCCAATAGTCGCCACAGCTCATTTGGCGTCTGCAGAGTGGCTAATATTTGCAGCCAGTCTTGCCGGCCAAAGACCTGTAGCACTACTCCAGATGCTTTAGCATCCGCGCTTTGCTGCTCTATAACCTCCTTTGTAGCAAAGCTCATACTCATAGCCGATGCATTATGATTATGATTATGACTACGGTGCTGATGGTCGATCGAAGTGTCGCTATTGACAGTAGGTTTGATCTCTACTATCAGTACATAAGCGCTGGCTATTTGCTGAGCTTCATCTTGTTTCAATAATGCCTTTTTCCATCTTAAGCCAAACTTTATAGCCGCTGAGCGCGTAGCATTCATAGTAGTCTTAGTATCGCTTACAGAAGGAGCTGCCGTCACTCTCAGCACTCTAAGTTGCCCTAAAGGTAGCTGATAGAGCTGCTGCATTGTGGACTTTTTATTATGGGTATCTTGTTTATCGTCTGGTGACTTGGGAGTTTGCAAGTAACTTTCTAGCCACTGTGTTAGCTGATTATGCGGCTCAGATGTGGGGTTCGGTGGTGTCAAAGCAAAGGCCTTTTTTTCTAGTGCTATTGGCAATCAAGTGGTTTATCTATCGATTTACTTCGAGCGGGTTATCGTAAAATTAAACCTAGCAAAGAAGGTGATTTGGTATCTTTTTATAACCATGGCTTGTTATGACAAGTCGATAAGGCTATGGTAGATTTATCACTATCCATACTCGAAATCACTACTAAAAAACTTATCTAAAATTTATATCATAACAGGGATTAGATATTATGAAACGTTTCAAAGAAAAAACCGTCATTGTCACTGGAGCCGGCTCAGGTATGGGACGCGCCACTGCTCTGCGTTTCGCTAACGAAGGCGCGACTGTGGTACTAGTGGGACGGACCTCTGAGACTTTAGAGGAGACCGCAAAACAGTTTCCACATGACAAAACCTGGATTCATACCGACAACTACATGACCATCACCTGTGATATTAGCGTACAAAGCCAAGTACAAGAAATGGTAAAACGAGTGATTGAGAGGTTTGAGAAGCTCGATATCGTCGTCAATAATGCGGGCAAAGGTATGGAAGGCAAAATAACGGACTTATCTGGTGAGGATTGGCGCGCAGCTATTGATGTCAATTTAAATGGTACTTTTTATGTCTGTCAGGCTGCAATGCCGCATCTCATCAAGACGCAAGGCAATATCGTCAATGTCTCCTCGCTCTCAGGTATCGGCGGTGACTGGAACATGGCCGCTTACAACGCCGCCAAAGCAGGCGTCACCAACTTGACACGTACGTTAGCGATGGATCATGGCCCTGATGGTGTGCGCGTCAATGCGGTCAACCCTACCGCGACTAAGACCAGCATGACCAAAGACATGCGAGAAGATCAAGAAAAGGTCGATAAATTTTTAGCGCGCTGCCCTCTAGGACGCTTTGTGACTCCTGAAGATATCGCTGCCGCGATTACCTTTTTAGCCAGCGAAGATGCGGCAATGATCACGGGTGTTAATTTGCCTGTCGATGGCGGCGTGAGCGCCTCGAACGGTCAGCCTAATTTCTAAACTCACTATCCTCTACTAGTACTATTACCCTTTACTAGTATATTACCCTTTAAAGGCCCGATTGACATCTTGTAGCGGCTGTGAGAGTCGCTCAGGATGATAAGGCATTACCCCGCCGTACTGCGCATAAATCTTTGGCAAATCCTCTTCGATATCACCCGTCGGGTAAACCGTCTCCAAAAAGCGCACTTCTTTAGTATTATAATCTAACGCTACTGGCAAGATAGGTACATTCGCCCCTACTGCCAAGTAATAAAACCCTGTTTTCCAGCTGTCAGTATATTTGCGCGTGCCTTCAGGCGCCAAACCCAAAAACAAAGTCTTATTATTTTTAAACTTATCGATACTCGCTTGTAGCACTGAGCCTTTGGCTTCGCGATTAATAGGTATGATACCAAGCCAGCGTATGAGCTGCGCCAGCACTGGTATCTTGAACAGCGTATGCTTGCCCATGATACTGATTTTGAGATCCAGTGCAAACAAGCAAGGTAGCGCATATATCCCATCGATGTTGGAGGTATGAGGGACAGCCAAGACCACCGCTTGTGAGATATTAGGGATAGAGCCTACGGTCTTCCAGCCCGCCGACTTCATCAGCATACGACCTATCTTAGGAGTCAGTTTACCGCCGCGCCTAGGGATTAAGTTGCCCAGATCTTTTTTATTAAGCTCAGGCAATACTTTAGAGCGTCTGTTCGCAGTAGGTTTAGCAGTGGGACTGGTTTTTGAGTTTGAGGACATAATAGCACTACACAATGAGAATACCCCATCATAGCATTAACCTGAGCGGACTAACTTATTATTTATCTTTTGCTTTATCTGTATAGCTTGACTAGATTTTGGTCATAAAAAAGGGATAACGCTTAACGCTTATCCCTTTGTAAGAATCGTTTAACAGCCTTGTAACTCTATAACGCAATATCGGCTAAGTTACCTTTATTCTCAAGCCATGACTTACGGTCAGCAGCACGTTTTTTGGCCAGTAGCATATCCATAATGCTATTGGTCAGCATCATATCGTCCATGTCTAACTGCACCAGTCGGCGAGTATCGCGGTTCATTGTCGTCTCACGCAGTTGCTCTGCGCTCATCTCCCCTAAGCCCTTAAAGCGAGTGATTTGCGCTTTTTTATTGCCAGGGACATTGGCTAAGATATGCTCAAGCTCGCCTTCATCTAGCGCGTAATGCACCTCTTTACCAATATCAACTCGATACAAAGGCGGCATCGCCACAAACAGGTGACCGGCATCAACTAAGGCTGGAAAGTGTTTGACAAACAACGCACAAATGAGGGTAGCAATATGCAGACCATCAGAGTCAGCGTCGGCTAAAATACAGATCTTGTCATAGCGCAGCTCAGATAGGTCATCAGAGGCTGGATCGACACCGATGGCAATGGCAATATCGTGAATCTCTTGGCTGGATAACACCGTATCGGACGACACTTCCCAAGTATTGAGAATCTTACCACGCAGCGGCAATATCGCTTGATAATGACGATCACGCGCCTGCTTGGCACTACCACCTGCCGAATCCCCTTCTACTAAAAACAGCTCAGCACCGTCACGTAGATCACCGCGGCAGTCTGCAAGCTTACCCGGCAGTGCTGGACCTTGCGTAATTTTTTTACGTGCTACTTTTTTGGCGGACTTAAGGCGACGACCGGCTTTATTGATCGCCAGCTCTGCAATTTGCGCCCCTATATCGGCATGCTGATTGAGCCAAAGACTAAACGCATCTTTGGCCAGTGCCTGTACAGCGCCTGCGGCCTCACGGCTTGATAAACGCTCTTTGGTCTGCCCTGAAAACTGCGGCTCAGAGAATCTGAGTGACAAGATATAGTTGATGCCATCCCAAACGTCTTCGCCAGTTAATTTAACGTTACGCGGCAATAGATTATGGATGTCACAGAACTCACGCAGTGCCTCCAAAATACCTGTACGTAGTCCATTAACGTGCGTGCCGCCTTGCGCCGTGGGAATTAAGTTGACATAACTCTCTTGCACCGGATTACCGCCTTCAGGTAACCAAGATAACGCAAAAGTGATCCCTGCGCGCTCACCATCCGCGGCATCATGATTATAGTAAAAAGGCACATCAGGTAGCGTCTCAAGACCATCGAGCTGCTCAGCGAGATACTCAACGACACCATCAGTAAACTGCCATACGACTTTTTCATTATTTATATTATCGGTAAATTCGATAGTCAAACCCGCTGACAGTACTGCTTTGGCCTTTAGGTTGTGCTTGAGCTGCTTAACACTGAACTTAGGCGTGTCAAAAAAACTGCCATCGACCCAAAAGCGCACTCGCGTACCGCGTTTACGTTTATTGGAGCTGACCGATTCGGTCAAAGGCGTCACTGGTGCACCATTCTCTAGTGCCATATCGAACTGCGTACCATCACGCCAGACCGTAACCTCAACGCGAGTTGATAGTGCATTGACGACAGAGATACCAACGCCATGCAGACCGCCTGACACTTGATAGTTAGAGGTTGAGAATTTACCACCGGCATGCAGGCGCGTCAAAATCAGCTCGATACCCGACTGGCCAAACTCAGGGTGAATATCGGTTGGCATGCCGCGCCCATCATCTTCCACCGACAGTGAGCCATCTTCATGCAGTTGTACTTTGATGGTTTTAGCATATCCGGCTAGCGCTTCATCGACAGAGTTATCAATGACTTCTTGCGCCAAATGATTAGGGCGTGTGGTATCTGTATACATACCGGGGCGACGGCGTACTGGCTCTAATCCTTCTAAAACTTCTAACGATTGTGCATTATATTGACTCACAAATGCTTTCCTTTATTATTCACATATAACGGTTTCTATCTGACCATTATAACCAAAAACAGTGCGCTTTACGTCAATCGTCAGCGGCTTACGTCAGATAATGTCGTCTAGTTCTAGGGCTTACATTTAAGCGCTTGACGCTACTTTTTGAACCCTCTTACACCGCTTATCATCTAAGCTACTAGACTCGCTCTATAGCTGCTGCACTAACCTCATAACCTCTGGTAAATGCTCTCTAAAATCACTAAACCGATGATCACCGCCTTCTTGCAAAATAACTCTAGCACCTTGTTCACTATAGAATTTGGCTGAAAGACTGGCATTGAGCAATTCATCACCCTCTTTAATGAGCGCAGCCACTTTTTTAGGGTTAACGATAGATAATAATGGATGATCAGCAAACCACTGTAAATGGTTCTTAGTGATCGCCCAACCACCAGAAGTCGTATAAAGTATTTCGTTACTATTATCATCATTAAAACGCTGCAAAGTGACATGCGGCTGGGTGCTAGGGTTTAATAATAATGCGCCGCAGCCAGTACGATTACTGACTAAGGTTGAAAAGTAACCTCCCAATGAGCTACCGATCAATACCGTTTTCGCCTCTTGACTGAGCTCGTCGACTAGCTTTGTTAAATAGCTAAATACCTGTTCAGGAGAATGGTTTAAATCTGGACGATAGACTTTGCTATCTGGATAATTCTCTTGGCAATATTGCTCTAACAACAAACCTTTATTAGAGTTGGCATCGCTATCTAAGCCATGGACGTACACAATATTCATATGCAATCTCATCTTTATAATTGGTTATACTGTAAAAATTGAATAATAACGAGCATAACACTAGGGATATAACGTTAATAGTGCTAAAAACGCTGATGTATAGTCAATTTGAACGATTACGAATGCTTTATTTAAATATCTACTTTAACCAAAGTAAAATTGCGACAAGGAGAGGTCATGAATGAGCAGATTGAACTGTTTGACATTGATAATCCTTGTATAGGCGTTTGTACCAGTAATAAGAAAGGCTATTGTTTTGGCTGCTTGCGCAGTCGAGCCGAGCGCCAACGATGGCATCATATGACGACAGAGCAGCAACGCGAGGTGCTAAGGTTGATCGCAGGACGTAAGCTACGTATTGAGCTCATGCGACTGCGTAAAAACGAGCAGTTGGGATTTGATTTTGAAGAAGACGTTGAGGTTGGGGAGTTGTTTTAGATATTTAGATTAGAAGGGTATTACTGAATTTAATTTGACCACCATCTTGAATAAGTAGCCAAATAAAAATGATAACGGTAATTTGATTGAATTTATTTATTTAGTTCCTCACTATATTCTACCTCAATAAAATTGTTACTTGCTTTGGCTAACTCATTAAATAAAAGAAAATAGCGCTTTTCGATATCTTGAATTATATCCGTTTCTTGTCCACAGAATCTCAAAAGTTGAAATAGTCTGAGTTTGGAGAAAGAACAGATATCCGAAACTACTCTAGCACAGTGACCTAACTTTACTGCAGAACGCTCTTGTTCATTGCGCCCATATCTCTCCCAAACCATTGCGACACCATCACCATCCTTATGAATTAAATGGCTACTCATCCCATAACCATGAGCGAGATGAGAAAGAAACTTTAACCCATTAGACTGACTTTGGTTGAAATTTCTAGTTATATTTGAAAATGACCATTTCTGTTCAAGTAGACTTCTATCCTTTTTGTTTGTACCATTTCTTAATAAATCTAGGGGCTGTAGTAGATAAGCACTATGCTAGACTACTTTTATGAAGATAACCCATTGTAAACTCAGTAAAAAAGTACAGCGAAGGCTGTTAGAGTTTTTCACAGCTGAAGTGACTGCTAGAACAGCCGCAGATTTGCTTGATATTCAGCCTAATACTGCTGCACTTTTTTATCATAAAATAAGACTTGTGATAGATTACCATCTCTCATTACAAGCTGATGAGCTTTTTGATGGCGAAGTCGAATTAGATGAAAGTTACTTTGGTGGCGTACGCAAAGGCAAAAGAGGTCGCGGGGCTGCTGGTAAAACCGCTGTATTTGGTATTCTAAAACGAAACGGTAAGGTTTATACCATTGTCGTAGCAGACACCAAACAAACCACCCTAATGCCTGTCATCAAGCGTAACATCAAGCCTGACAGCTTTGTTTATACGGATAGCTATCGAAGTTATAATGCATTAGATGTGAGCGAATTCAAACATTTCAGAGTCAATCACTCTAAAGAGTTTACTTGTGGTAAAAACAATCACATCAATGGCATTGAGAACTTTTGGAACCAGTCTAAACGAACTCTAAGAAAGTATAATGGGATCGATAAGAAGAACTTCCATTTGTTTTTAAAAGAATGTGAGTTTAGATTTAACTATGGTTCACCATCTAATCAGCTGAAAACCTTGAAAAAATGGTGTGATATTTAATCCTTATCTACTACAGCCCCTAAATCTATCTCTTCTTGAGTTAGTAATAATTTTCTAAATGGTGTCCACTCTGGATCGTCTGGGTTAGAAACTTCGTTGAGAAATGCAAACGCTCTATCATGATGCTTTATTGCAGAGAAATTTGGAAGTTGCTCCCAATATTCGAACGCTTTTTGTCTTGCTTCTGATGCCTCACCACTCATGATAAATGCATATTTGATCGTACCTTCCATAACTGATCGGTTAATAATATCAGCGTCCCACTCCTTAGATTCTTTAACTAGAATAAGAGAGCTTTCACTACTTAAATGGCAGTCAATAAATAGCTGAGAACTAACAAACTGAACATATGAATCCATCCCCTCAATCCGCTCCTCCAAGTATGGCCTTGCATTATCAAAACATTCGCCAATAAACTGGCTAGACATTGCTGCCCAAGTACCTAGAACTTTTTCCATACTTTCTGAACCCAATATCAAATAAAAATTAAATAGTAGTTAATTAAAACCAGTAGCTTGTGAAAGATATATAAATTTCTTATTTATTTAAGCAACCAATAATGAATAGACTTTTTTAAAGTAAATTCTAAAGTATTGGCAAGATTTGAATATTTACTACTGACCATTTTTGACTCGCTCCCATTCTTTTTTTAAAACCATTTGAGACTGTGTCACTATACTTCGACCAATAGTTTCAAATTCACTGGCATTAGCCGTTTTATCATTGATTGACTCAATAATTTTTTTATCAGCGCACTCTATCAACCGAACTAGCTCTTGATGATCAGTCTCATTAGGGTTGATAAGGAGCTTTATAACCTGAAACTTTTCTACAAACTTACCATAATCAGCAATTACATCTTTGGTCGAAACTGATTCATTAGCATGAGCGGATGGCATGTGATGAATAATACCTACTAAAGTAGCTAACTCATCGCGCAGACGATTTATCCATACTTGACGATTAGATGAAACCACAGAAGCATTAATTTGATTTTTAGCAATACAAATGCTTACTAGTGGCCCTACTATGATTGCTACCAAAGCAGTTATTGCACTTACAACAGCGGGTTCAAAAGTCATTGTTTATCCTAAAACCTTGCTAATTATTATTTAATATTGCACTTGATACATTGATCTAGGTGATATCAAGAACAAGTAATATAGCAACAAAAGCAACAACCTGCACTCTTTCATACCTTTTAACAGTGATTAGGTATTATCTATAAAACATCCCCCATAAAAAAATCCCCCGACTAGGTAACTAGTCGGGGGCTTTTAGGAATAGAGAGCTGACGATGACCTACTCTCACATGGCCGGAGCCACACTACCATTGGCGCAACGAT
>NZ_JBEOPC010000028.1:0-46376 GCF_040309765.1 Psychrobacter sp. TB20-MNA-CIBAN-0197 | reverse complement strand
GTTCAGGTTCAGGTTCAGGTTCAGGTTCAGGTTCAGGTTCAGGTTCAGGTTCAGGTTCAGGTTCAGGTTCAGGTTCACTAGAGGTTGCGATTAGTGGCTGAGCAACGTCAACAGGGTCGTCATCTATATATTGTTTTTGCTCTGACGTTGGCTCATAGTCAGACTGACTCTCAGTGTTAGTGTTTTTGAGGTCTTGCTCATCATCGCTTGGATGAAGAGCGCTCTTATGCTCGATCTCATAGGACGTTAAGTTCTGATTTGAGGTGACAATATGATCTACTGAGGGCATTGAAGCCGTCGCAGTCTCATCATCATTATTACTAGGTATCACTACTTCATCAGTCGGCAGCGGACGAAACGCCAGCAGGCGCAAAATACACATTTCAAGCGCTTGCATAGGAGTGCTCGCAAGCTTAATACCTTCACGAGCTTGCACCACAATCTCATAATACAGCTGTAATACATCAGGGCTAATACGCTGCGCTAACTCGTTGATCGTTTGCGCTTGTGTCTCATTAACGTTTAGAGCCACCTCAGGCAACAGCTGAGTCAACGCCAATTGATGTAGCAGCTCAGCCAATCCATCGAACATACTAGTAGCGTCAACCATTTGCGCGCGCATCTGCTCAATGTGTGCAGCTACTGCCGACTTGTCATGATGATAGATATCTGTTATTAAGCGCACTAAGTCTGCAGCATCAATCAAGCCAAGCATAGCGTTGACCGTCTCATCATCAAGCGCGCCTTGCCCAAAAGCAATCGCTTGATCGGTCAACGACATAGCATCACGCACTGAGCCCTTTGCCGCGCTTGCCAACTGCCAAAGCGCTGGCTGGGTGAACGCCACTTGCTCTTGAGTGAGTACCTTAGCCAAATGCTCACTAAGCAAAGTCTGCGGCAAGGGTCGAAGCACAAACTGTAAGCAGCGTGAGATGATAGTGACTGGCAGCTTTTGCGGGTCAGTGGTCGCAAGTAAAAACTTGACGTGCTCAGGTGGCTCTTCTAAGGTCTTTAATAGTGCGTTGAAGCTGTGCGTCGATAGCATATGCACTTCATCAATAAGATAAACCTTGTAGCGTCCCTGGCTTGGTGCATAAGGCACATTATCTAATAGCTCACGGGTATCCTCGACCTTGGTACGAGAGGCGGCATCTATCTCGATTAGATCAATAAAGCGGCCCTGATCGATGGCCACACAGTTGTCGCATACTCCGCAAGGTGTGCTAGTAATGCCGGTATCACAGTTTAAGCACTTTGATAAAATGCGCGCGATTGTAGTTTTACCGACACCGCGAGTACCAGTAAACAAATAAGCATGATGCAGACGGTTATAGTCAATCGCATTAATCAATGCCTGCGAGACGTGGGTTTGCCCTACAAGCTCATGGAAGTTTTTAGGGCGGTATTTTCGGGCTAAAACTTGATACTGTTGCGTCATAATAGTTGCCAATATAGCAGTGCTAAATAAGGGGTACAGAGGTTTATTACAAAAGGATGAGCTCGGTATCGATACTATTTTTCTAGTAATGCATCTTTCTAGTATCCTCTACGCCTAATGCCTGTTTTAGTCCTTCCTATTTGAAAGAATATCTGTTTTTTAGCAAAAAACTATAGAGCGTTCGAAAGTACCGATGAGTCGTTGTTTATAGTGCTTACCTAGAGCAAGTCAATGATTGAGTCAGTGACAGCTATCAAGACTGTGATTTGAGCTCAGCTAATTGCTCATATAAGCGCTGCATTTCTGCATTGATAACAGAGCCACTTTGATAGAAAATATCAATCATAACTTCAGTGTTTACGCTATCCCTAGAGTCTCTGTGCTCGACTCCAATTAAGAATAAATCTTCCATTATGGGCTCTTGTAGATGAGCGTTGAGCTCTGCTAATAAATCTTGGTAGTTGCTACGAACCTTATTGGCGCTAAGCGGGCTACTTTCGTATTGCGCGTAAAACACCAGCATATAGTGACAGCTAGAGCGGTTGTAAGAAGGCTGATGATCGATATAACCATTCCAACGCGATTGCGCATCCTTATACTTATAGTCTAATATCCGCTCGACTAAACTGGCACAAGTATAGAGAGACTCATCGACTAGTAATTCAACTTGTGCTTTGGGCAGAGGTGCTCTTGCTTCATAGTAGCGCTGCACAAGGCTATTAAAAAGCTTACACCACATGTCCGACTTTTTAATGATATCGGCTGATACTTTCTCAATAGACGCGGGTGTCGAAGCGTGCATTATCTCTAGTAAGCGTGGCTCTACCTGCTCTAATAGGTTGTTATCTACTAGCTGCTGTTGTACTTGTAGCGCTTTTTTATAAAAGTCTGATGATTGTAAAAACCCTCCCAACAATGTCGACTCATCGTCAAAAGATTGCATCGCTGTCAGATGACTTCGATGAAACTGTAAAAACGCCGTAACATCAGCAGGAGTTTGTAGTTGTCTTAATATTTTACTAAAGTTTTGCAGACTAAATATCTGTAGAATACTTTTTTCATCATCCAGATCTAATACACAATCTTCTGCAAAGAACTGACTACCGTACTCGTACTGCACATCATGTAACGAGCTATTGGCTTGGGCGCGGCTTTGATTATTTGAATGCTTAATCGCCAAGGACGTTAAACCGATAAAGTATACGGCTTTGTCTGCATTAGCAGGACTTTGCCTATCAATCAGACTATGGTTGCTTGAGTAGACCTGCGCATGGCGCTTCATCAACTGATTAACGACATCCTTTCTCCAAACTCTTACCTGCGAGGCGTCTATATCGTACTGACTGACCTCAGCGATGACTTCATTCACCAATACATAAAGCACCGCTTCGGAGAATTCAAAAACAAAGTCATAGCCTTGAAAATAGTCCCTACTAGTCGTGTTTTTAGCACTGATTTGATATAAAGATAAAAAGCTTTGAAGAATCAGAGTTTGCCAAGGTGAAGCGCTATGCGAATTTTCCATAATATTCCTATAAATAATATTCCTATAAATGATATCCCTATAAATAACATCCTTAAAATCGCTACTTGTGACTGCTGCTTGTAACTAAGGAGCATAAGGTAGTATCGAATACATTCCTAAATGACTAATCACAAGCACTTCTTAGAAACTAAATTTTAGAAACTAACGATTATTATATCGTTAATTAAACCTTATAGTAGATTAATGTCTAATAAGCAACGCGTTACGCACCTAACTTCACGGGCTTTATCTCAGACTAGTCTTCGATTTTGCGGCGCATATGCGGGAACAGTATTACATCCCGAATGCTAGCTGAGTCGGTAAATAGCATCACTAAACGATCGATACCAATACCCTCGCCTGCCGTTGGCGGTAAACCATAGGATAAAGCTTCTATATACTCTTCATCAAAATGCATCGCCTCATCATCGCCCGCGTCTTTTTCAGCGACTTGACCACGGAAACGTTCCGCCTGATCAGCAGGATCGTTCAGCTCGCTAAAACCGTTCGCCAATTCTCGGCCACCGATAAACAGCTCAAAGCGGTCAGTAATCTCAGGGTTGTCATCATTACGGCGTGCCAGCGGTGAGGTCTCTGCTGGATATTCAGTAATGAAAGTCGGCTGACGCAATTGATGCTCAGCAGTTTCTTCAAAGACGATAGTTTTGAGTTTACCAACACCAAAGACGTCATTTACCGGTTGTTTTAACGTATTTTCGACATAGTCAGCCAGATAGTCACGATCATCGATACGAGCCATATCAAAGCCTTCGGCATATTGAGCAATCGCATCAGACATCGATAAGCGCGCAAACGGTGCTTTGAGACTAATGGCTTCGTCTTGATAAGTCAGCTCAGTAGTACCCAAAATATCAATCGCTAACTTATGGAATAAACGCTCGGTCAAATCCATTAGATCATGATAATCAGCATAAGCTTGATAAAATTCAATCATGGTGAATTCAGGATTATGACGAGTCGATACGCCTTCATTACGAAAACTGCGGTTAATCTCAAAGACTTTTTCAAAACCGCCAACGACTAGGCGCTTGAGATATAACTCTGGAGCGATACGTAGATATAATGGCATATCTAAAGCATTATGATGAGTCTCAAACGGACGGGCTACTGCGCCGCCTGGTATCGGATGCATCATTGGCGTCTCAACTTCCATAAAACGCTCATTCAGCATAAACTGGCGGATACCACTAATCACTTGGCTGCGAATCATAAAAGTATCGCGCGTCGACTCATTGGTCATCAAGTCTAAATGACGATTACGGTACCGCGCTTCAATATCAGCGAGACCGTGAAATTTATTCGGCATTGGTCGTAGCGCTTTGGTAAGTAGAGTAAACTCTTCGATATGTACATAAAGATCGCCTTTACCTGAGCGGCCGATATAGCCTGACACCCCAACGATATCACCTAGATCTAGTGATTTTATGCGGGCGCGCGTCTCCTCATCTAGCTCTTTACGAGCGACATAAAGCTGAATGCGGCCTGTCATATCTTGAATAACAATAAACGAGCCACGGTTGAGCATGACGCGTCCTGCAACATTCACTTGCGTCTTCTCTCCATTCGCCGCTTTTTCTTCTATTTCTTGCTTATCAATGCCTTCAAAGGCCGTTTGCAAATCTTGTGCATAGTCAGTGCGCTTAAACTGATTGGGATAAGGGGTCTTACCAGAAGCGCTAATATCATCAAGCTTAGCTTGCAGTTGCGCGATAAGTTCGTTAGCTTCCTCAGCAGTAGGCGCTTGTTCTTGTTGGTTTTGATTATTTTTTGACATAACATTCTCAAATTTGATGGGTTTTGTTCTTGTTGGACACTTCTAACACTATGACACTAGATTAAAACGGTTAAGTTAAAAAGCACTGCTTGAAAAACACTAGGATAAAACCTAGCCTGCGCTTATCACTTAGCTTATAGACAATAGGATGGTACTACTCACCGCCAATACTCGCCATCAGATCAGCCTGATGCTCGCGTAGTAGCGCATCTAAAAGCTCATCTAAATCACCTTCCATGATGGAGTCTAGCTTATAAAGGGTCAAGTTAATACGGTGATCGGTCATGCGCCCTTGCGGGAAGTTATAAGTACGAATGCGCTCACTACGATCGCCACTACCAACAAGGTCGCGGCGCATCTCATCTGCCGTATCGACCTGTGCTTGTACTTTGGCTTGCTGAATACGTGAGATCAGCATTTGCATCGCTTTAGCGCGGTTTTTATGTTGGCTTCGCTCTTGCTGACACTCGGCGACTACCCCAGTAGGAATATGAGTTAAGCGTACTGCTGAATCAGTAGTGTTAACGTGCTGACCACCGGCGCCGCTAGCTCGGAACGTATCCATCTTAATATCCGCTGGATTAAGATCGACACTGTCATCAATCTCAACCTCTGGCATCACTGCTACCGTACACGCTGAGGTATGCACTCGGCCTTGGCTTTCGGTCTCAGGTACTCGCTGTACACGGTGCGCGCCTGATTCAAACTTTAGACGACCATAGACACTATTGCCTGATATGCGGCTAATGATTTCTTTATAACCGCCATGCTCACCTTCATTAGCAGACAGCACTTCGACAGTCCAGCCTTGATTTTGTGCGTATTTTTGGTACATGCGAAACAGATCGCCTGAGAATATAGCCGCTTCATCACCGCCAGTACCAGCGCGAATCTCTAGGAACGCGGGCACTTTGTCATTAGGGTCTTTTGGTAGCATCATGACGTTGAGATCTTCTTCCATCTTGGCGATGGCGGCGCGAGCACTATCAATCTCATCTTGCATCATCTCTTTCATTTCAGGGTCTGATGCATCCTCAAGCATCATTTGCGCATCAGCTTGATCCGTTTCAGCACGGCCATAATTGAGCCACAAAGTCGTAATTTCCATCAAGTCGCTATGCTCAACCGACAGCTCACGGAATTTATTATTATCGCTGATGACATCAGGGTCAGATAATAAAGCGGTGACCTCTTCATAACGGTCTACCATTTGGTCTAAACGCAGGCGTAAGGATTCTTTCATAAAAGATCTTTTTATTAGCTAAGTAAAATAAGAGAGCAATTATAGCAAATTTTTACCCTTATATTAAAAACACTCAGTAATCTTCTTGTTTAAAGCTAAAACCAAAAAAAATAGCTAAGAGTGCTCTTAGCTATTTTTAAGAATATAAGTACTAAACTGAGTAGGCTTACTAAGCTTAATTACGTTTTACACTTTACGCACCAGTACCGAACCGATTGAGTAACCAGCGCCAAACGAGCAGATGACGCCCAAATCGCCCGATTGTAGCTGATCTTTATAGCGGTGGAAAACAATCATCGGGCTTGCTGAGCTGGTATTAGCAAATTCATCGATAACACTTGGCACGATGGCTTTGTCCGCATCACGCCCAACGACAGTACGCAAGATTAAATCAAGCATATTGGCATTGGCTTGGTGGAGCCACATCATCTTCACATCATCCGCTGATAGCTCGTTTTCTGTTAGATGTTCGGTGATAATCTCCGACACTTTCGGACAAACTTCACGGAAGACTTTACGACCGTTTTGCAAAAACAGCTTATCTGTAACCGGTGCTTTAAGATCTGGATACATCTCAGTCTCAGCCGCCAAGTACTCGGAGCGATCCATAAAGCCGTATTCGTTTTTGATGTTGGTTGAGAACTGGGTAAATAGCTTAGAATTTAGAATCTCATAGCCTTTAGGGGTGTCTAACTCCTCAACAATACTAGCGGTTGCCACATCACCAAAGATAAAGTGGCTGTCACGGTTACGCCAGTTCAGATGCGCTGAGGTAATCTCGACGTTGACGACGGCGACGCGCTTAGCCAGTCCTGAGATAATTGAGCCGTGCGCTTGTGACAGACCAAAAGTAGCAGCGCTACAAGCGACGTTCATGTCATAAGCGAAACCGCCTACCATGCCGATAGCGTTTTGAATCTCGATGGCGACGGCAGGATAAGTGCGCTGAAAGTTCGAACAGGCTAGAATAATACCGTCTAGATCATTCGCCTCAAGTCCAGCGTCCGCTAGGGCATCATTCAATGCCGCCACGCCCATCTCTGCCATAACCGATAGCTCTTCGCCAAGCTTACGATAAGGGATAACGGGCGCCATGATCTCAGGGTTAAGGATGCCATCTTTTTCCATCACATAACGGGATTTGATGCCTGAGACTTTTTCGATGAATGCAGCCGATGAAGGCTCAAGGGCCGTGATAGTGTCATTAGCAATCTCGTCAGCATGTTGCTCGTTGTAGTTCTCTACATACTGGTTAAAGGACTCAACTAGCTCTTCATTACTAATGCTATAGGGAGGGATATACAGGCCAGTGCCGGTGATACAAGTCGTCATGATAAGCTTCCTTGTCTACTACTAGGTGTCTTTGATAAGCGTAAAATGGGTAAAATAAGAAGTGGCTGTTGCATAACTCTTATTTCAGTGAATAACTGTAAACTAAAACGGTTATTGTTATTATGCCTGAATATTATAATTTTGCTAATAGTTTGTTACAAATAACTATTAACTGCGATGTAACCTTAGGTTTTGCCCGACTCTTGTCTTCAGCTGAGCTATAATAGAGCAACTGAACCTCCCCCTTGATACTGACTCAACTCGACTATACTACTGGAAACCCTGATGGTAGAACTTTTTAATTGGCTTTTTGGTCAATATGCGGACTACTCCACCTTATTTATCAGTCTAGAGCTCATCGCCGTCAGCTGCGGGGTTGCAAGTGTGCTGCTGGCGAGTCGACTCAATGTCTTAGTCTTCCCTATCGGTCTGATCAGTACGGCGATCTTTGTTTATTTGCTATGGCAGTGGCAGTTGTTTGGCGATATGTTTATCAATGCCTATTATACTGTCATGAGCTTGTATGGCTGGTTTAACTGGACAAAAAATAAAGCACAACTTCAGAACCGTGCCAAAAAAAACATTCAGTCTGGCTCCGAGATACAATCTGAGGTACAAGTTGAGCGTATTAATAAACAGGATCTGCCGATATTAGCGCTTTTAGCAGTAGCAACTATCGCCTTTGTGGCGCTAGTGTATTATTTTCGGCCTGTTATTAATAATAACTTCAGCTTCGATGGCGTCGTATTAGGCCTTCATCTATTCACTTGGGTAGATTATACCGATATGCTCACCACAGCGCTGTTTTTGATGGCAATGTGGCTGATGGCACGACGCAAAATTGAGCACTGGCTATTGTGGATCGTCGCCGATGCCATCTCCGTACCGCTATACTTTTATAAAGGCTTTACTTTTACCGCGTTTCAATACGTGATTTTCACACTCATTGCAATTTGGGCTTATTATGAATGGCAACAACGCTATCGCAGTCAATCCACAGTTAAGACAGCATACGCCTGATTCAGTCTTTACTGTTGCTATCTTAGGTGCAGAGAGTACCGGTAAGACAACCTTGTGTCAGGATTTGGCTGAGCATTTCAGTCGTCAAGGGACTAGTGCGTGGGTGCCTGAATATATGCGTGACTACTTGCAAGACAAATGGAACCAACAGCAGGCCACTTGCACTTGGCAGGACTTACTTCCTATAGCCCAAGGTCAAATCGAGCTTGAAAATAAACTCGCTCAGCAAGTCGCGCAAACCGTGCATACCAACCATACCAACAAAGGCTATTTATTTTGTGATACTAGTCTCTTTGAGATAATGGTTTATTCAAACTGGTACTATGGTGACTGTCCTCTTGCCCTGACTCAGGCGGCACTGGCGCATCATTATGACCTGATACTACTGACTGAGGTCGATACGCCGTGGGTCGCCGATGATTTGCGTGATGCGCCGCATGAGCGTGATGAGATTAGCCGCTACTTTGCAGATCAGCTTAGTATTCATCACAAGTCATTTAGACGTATTGGTGGTGGTAGACAGACTCGTGTTATACAGGTAGCAGAGTGGTTAAACAATTTTTATTGTGTGTAAAATTTTGCTTAGGCTATTTTAATAAAAACAATGACTGGTATGGCTTATCTGACAATCTGGCTATTGAGCGCTTTTGCCCAGTTTTTGCAGTTATTCTGACAGCGCGAGCATATTTGATTAGGGGTTGTGATATGCTCGATATAACCGCAGTACATGCAAGCATAATGCACGCCTGACTCTACCTGCTCCACTGGCTGATACTGCTTAGGAAAAAGCGGCATACCGTAGCCTGTTTGCTCAGGTGGGTATAATAAGACGCTAAAATTGCCATCGGTTTCTAGCAGGCCGGTACGCACTTGCCCTAGATGCTCCACGCCCTGCTGACGCATCTCAGCAAAAAACTCATCGTGCGACATCTTGCCTTTTTTGATTTTGTCGAGCACCAGCATCCCATCTTCTACGATATACAGCGATCTTCCTTCTAGCAAATTTTCAAACGGCTGAAACTTCATCATCGCCCACGTACACAAGCGATACAGCAAGATGACGGTACTCATAATCAGCACCGCTTGGATGATCGGTAAATCCTCAGTAAACATCGGGTCGCCAGCGATAGAGCCTAATGACAAAATGATAGTCAGCTCAAATATAGATAACTGACGGACGCCGCGCTTACCCGTAAAGCGCAAGAACATAATAATCAGTACAAACATCACAGTCACACGTACCAATATCTCTAGGACAAATGCCCACGTGGTATCATAAATAAAAATACTCGCCCAATCCATAAATGGTTCCTTGTTGATATTACTATTGATTTACCGCTTGCCGGTATTAGTAACCTAAACACAGTCCCTACCGGCTCAAACTTTGAGCTGAGTATGCAAAGCAACTGGCATGCACCAAACTTTATAGGTAAAGCTTTGCCGAATACTAAAGACTTTAGTGCTGAGGGATTTACTGCTAACTGGCAAAACCAGTACCTGACTGTGGCTAATAATCAATATTTATCGCAGTGCTTGAGCACGGCAAACAATAGCTGCACCGTTGATAGCAGAGCGCGCTTAAACAATGGCAATCATGCTGATTATGAGGCGGCAGCAGTCGTCGTACAAGAAGCTGCCGGTAGCATAGGTAGCACCAATCACGGCAACCTAAATAGCGTGCGTCTTAATAGCTTTGGGGTCAGTTTCGCAGAACCTAACGATGTCTATTTGCAAGCAGAACGTACCATGAAATACGCTCTACTATTAATTTTGATCTCATTTGGCACTTTCTTTTTATTTGAAGTGATTAAATCGAGTCGCATCCATCCGATTCAGTATTTGTTAGTAGGCTGCGCGCTATTGACCTTTTACGTTTTGTTATTACCATTAGCTGAGCAAATCGCTTTTTGGCAAGCTTATGCTATTGCAGGTAGTAGCTGCGTTGGGCTGATCGGTTGGTACACTTATTATGTGCTCGGCGGCGTCAGGCGAGCGGTTATCTTTACCGCTATCTTAGCCGGTCTCTACGCCGCCTTTTATGGCATTCTCACCACTGAAGATCTAAATTTACTGTTAGGTGCGGTCTTCTGCTTTATACTACTTGCCTGCGTGATGGTAATGACCCGTAAAATTGACTGGTATAAGATCGCTTGACTTAACACTAAAGAGGCCTCAATGATAAAAAAAATTGAATTTTATTTAGAAAAGACCATCTTCAATAGTCGTTGGATATTGACACCGTTTTATTTAGGCTTAGTAATAGGTATCTTTTTGCTATTTATTAAGTTCGTACAAAAGCTAGTAGGAATGATGACTTATGTAGTAGACGCCCCAGTATCTGATGTTATTGTAGATATCTTGGTACTAGTTGATATTTCTTTGGTAGCTAGTTTATTGCTCATTATTATCTTTAGCGGCTATGAGATTTTTGTCTCCAAAATCGATACGGGCACAAGCGACGATCGTCCAAGCTGGATGGGAAAAGTGGACTTTTCAGGCCTAAAGCTAAAAGTAATAGGCGCGATAGTTGCTATCTCAGCCATTGATCTTCTCAAGTCATTTATGGATATATCTAGCAAGATGAGTGATCTCGATGCTGATAAGCTCATGTGGAAAGTGATTATTCACATGGCTTTTGTACTCTCAGGTTTATTGTTTGCATTCATGGATAAAATCGTAGGCGACACCAAAAAGCATTAATCAATGCCATTATTTATAGGGCGTGTTGAACATTCACAAATAGGCAGTGCCATGGTTGAATGTTCAACACGCCCTAATACTCTAATTCTAAAGGGTTCTCTTGACAGCTACTTTCTATACTATTATTGCCCTTGTAGCTTTCGCTACCAATTCTCTACTATGCCGAATGGCATTGATGGAAGATGCTATCGATCCTTGGAACTTTACGATTTTACGACTACTGAGCGGCGCTATTTGTTTAGGTATTATCATAATCTTTCATACTCATCGTCTAAAACATCAGACACAAACCGCGACTTCTTTTAACAGCGACTTTAACACTGACAATAATAACGCTGCTGTTGCTGCTATTTTAGCAGATAAAGGCAGCTGGCTTAGTAGTATCAGTTTAGTGGTCTACGCGCTTTGTTTTTCGCTTGCTTATGTGGATCTAGATACCGGAACTGGGGCGCTCATATTATTTGCTGCTGTGCAACTGACGATGATAGGTTGGGGTATTTACCAAAAGGAGCAATTAACTGTACTGCAGTGGCTCGCGCTAGCTTGCGCGCTGATTGGCTTTGTCTATTTGATGCTCCCTTCAGCAGCCATACCTTCTTTTACAGGCGCTCTGACTATGGCACTTAGCGGTATAGCTTGGGGCATCTATAGTATACGCGGCAAAGCTTGTCTCTCGCCGCTACGAGCTACGGGGTTTAATTTTATCAGAAGCCTAGTCGCTATCCCTTTTTTGTTGATAGTCGCTATCAGCCATTGGGCTGGGATAAGTATGCAAGGCGTGGTGCTAGCAGTAATATCAGGCGCGATTACTTCTGGCCTCGGCTACTGTATGTGGTATGTGGCTATGCCCTTTTTAAAAAACACTCAAGCGGCAGTGGTGCAGCTTTGTGTACCGATAATTGCAGCACTAGCAGGTGTTTTGTTTTTGTCAGAAACTCTGAGCTTACGCTTTATTATCGCAAGTATCGTTATTCTAGGAGCAGTATTAGTATTCGTGCTGAATAAAAAGCCTAATAACTATAACGACTCTGCTGTCATTGTAGAGTCATAATCGGAGCCTAATTATCCAAGCCTGGCTCGTTTAACATTTAAACTTATACACTTTGAAATACGATGGTTACGAGACAGGTATCAAATGATAACGAGAATAGTTTTATTAAAGTGTAGGATACTCGTTGGCATTTAAACACTTCATTCTTAAATTTCTTGAGGACAATTATGAAAAAATTATTAGTATTAACGCCAGCGGTTTTAGCTCTAGCTGCTTGTGCCAACAATCCATTCGTGGGAAGCGATCAGACAGGTGCTACAAACCAAGTCGTCAATTCTTATACGTGTGAAGGCAATGGCAAAGTTACCGCTGCCTATGCTGCAGATGGTAGCGCTGCTAACTTAAACATTACTATGCCAAAATTCGGTATTAGCAATCAAAAAGTTATCATGACGCAAGCGGTATCTGGTTCTGGCACGCGCTATGTTAATAATGACAATCCTAAGATGAACCTACAGTGGCAGACAAAAGCAGACTACGGTGTCATCAGCGCGAAGCTCGCTAATGGTAAAGAATACAGCGTAAACTGCACGATGTAATCGCAAAGACTCTGTTCAAAAATAAACAAGGTGATAGATACTAAATCTATCACCTTTTTTTGGCAGAAATATTTGCTAAATAATCAGTTGACTATGACATCCCTTAAGACTGTTTTTTTCTACCGATAAACTGCACTACCGCGCTTAGCCCCTGATGACGTGTCCCTTCTAATATCATGCGCTGCTTTTCTACTCCTGTTATTTCGTCTAACTCCGCAAGCTCTGCTCGTAGAGCTACTAATGAGCCAAAACGATCTGGTTGGTCAGCAGGCGGTCCACCAACCGCATCCAGCTTGGTTTGCTCATAAGTATAAGCTTCGAGTAAATATACTCCGTTCGGCTTTAAAGATGTGGCTATCTGCGCATGAACTCGCTGACGGACCGCTTCAGGAACGTGCGCCCAAATGGAGATGATAGCATCCCAACTATTGACTCCAAACTCATAATCAGCCAGATCAGCGACTTGAGTGCGGATAGTAACGCCTTTATCAGTGGCTAATTGCTGCGCTTTGTGTAACCCAACTTCAGATAAGTCCATAGCGGTCACTTCATAACCTTGCTCGGCTAAGAAAACAGCGTTCCTGCCCTCGCCTTCTGCTAGGCATAAGACACGCCCGCCTGCAGGTATCCGCTTGTATTCTTCCTTTAAAAAATCGTTAGGCTCAGTGCCATAAACAAAGCCCGGTTCGCTGTAGCGTTCATCCCACATATTATTATCCTTGTTTAGCAAACTTATAAGTAAGAACTTTAATCAGAGCAACATGTCAAGTTTTGGAGTGAGCAGTACAATTTTTTTACGTGTCCAAAAAAATCTATTTAAATCTCGCTTAAACAAAAGCTTCCTTGCGACGCTATGAACTAGGAAATAATAAAGGTTTGGGGGACCTTTATCCTAGCGCAAGAGAAAATCTATGATTTTCTGGCGACATGCAATTTTTTAACGCGTCCAAAAAATTCCCTTTAAGGAATTTTTACTTGCGACGCTAAAATTAGCATGTAATTTTTTAACGCGTCTCATCCCAAACCTTTTTAAGACGCTTTGGTGAGACCGCCATACGCGTTTTCATCGGTTGGGCGAAGAGCTGAATACGGTATTCTTCCACCATCCAGCGGTACTTACTGATAGCAGCGTCGCTCGCACGATTAGCCAGTCGCTCCATATGCACATCGAGCGCATAAACGCCTTCGAGATCCGACTCAAGGTTATGCTCAAGCCGCTCAATTCGCACCTCTAGTGCTTCTAGATAACGCGGATACTGCTGCCAATGACTGTAGTCCATACGATAAACAAAATCCGCTAAGTACAAGTCCGATAGCTGATCCTCGATATCATCGATGGACTCGCCAAACACTTCTTGATCGAGCATCAATAGGCTCTGACGAATACGCTGCCAGCGCGTATAGACTTCTTTTAAGATTTTGATGACGCTTTGTCCTGTCAGTAGGAAGTTACTGACTACAACTTTTTCAGTCTGTTGGTACTCCTCGCTGGTAAAAGGCAGCTCCTCACTCAAGTCAACCGCGATACTATCAGCGCTCTCAGGTAAGTCAGAGCTATGATCGAATAAGACATAGTGCTCCTCTAAAGTGGCATCGAGCGCGGCATCGATAACGATAGTCTTCAGCTTTTCCATATCACCTAAAGGTGCAAAAGCCATTTTGAATATCTTATCGATTTGGCTAGTCAGCTGTTTTTTCTTTGCGCCAAGCTTAGCTTTGATTAAGGTTAATACTCCCGTGCGATGCGCCTCCAAGGCGGCATTGACATCAGTATATTGATGAATCGATACCGCGGTACCTGCTTCGTCGGCGACCAAAGCAGAGAACTGCTTCATCACCACGCCTGCGCTATGGCGGTTTTTGCTAAAGGTAAAGTGCTCAGGGAAACTCGTATGCGCGCCTTGCTGTTCGGTCACCGCTTGACTGGTCTCACTGGCATGACGGATTTGCAACGTTTGCAGATCACGCCCCTTTTCGATAATACGGTTTTTGTCATCGACGACTGATATCTGCGGCTGCAAGTAACGATCGATAGATGAGGGATCAAATTTGTCAGGCGTCACCGAGGTAATACCGCGGCGATTCAGCGCATGGCAAAGCTGCTTAAGCAGACCTTGCTCGCCCTCAGGCTCGAGCTCATCAAACAAACTATCCGCGGTATCTGGAATCGGTACGATTTGACGGCGAATGTCTTTTGGCAAGGATTTGAGCAGTTGCAGTACTAGCTCATAGCGCCAACCCGGTACGCCCCATAACAGCTCGATAGCATCAAGCTGCGGTAGTGCAGCAAGTGGCACCCGAATGGTCACCCCATCATCGTCGCTGGCAGGATCAAACACGTAACGCAGTGGCAAGCGCAAATCGCCTAACTGCCAAATCTCAGGAAAGTCGCCGGTAGTCGGTGCTTGACTGTTAAGCACATCGTCATCGGTAAAGAATAGATACTTAGGATCGCTTTTTTCCATCTCCGCGCGCCAATCTTCAAAGGCTTTGCGGCTAGCGACGTTCTCAGGAACTTTTTTATCATAAAACTGATACAGCGCCTCTTCATCAACGAGTAAATCGCGGCGCCGCAATTTGTCCTCAATGCGTTCAACATGAGCAATTTTATCCATGTTATGCTGCAAAAACGGCGCTTGCCGACCCAAATTACCCGTTACTAAGCCGTCACGGATAAAGATCTCGCGCGACTCAGAGAGGTTGACTTGCTCATAGTTAGTCAGCTGCTTAGAGATGATAATCAGGCCAAACAGACTGATCTGTGCGTAGGCTTTGACGCGTCCGGTCTTCTTTGACCAATGCGGCTCGAAGTAATGATATTTGAGCAAATTACCCGCTTCAGCGATAATCCATTCAGGTTCTATCTTGGCAACGGTACGCATAAACACCTGCGAGGTCTCGACGACCTCAAAAGCCATCACCCAAGGCGGTACTTGTTTAAATACAGTACTAGCGGGAAATATTTTGGCTTTTTGTTGACGCGCGGCTAGATACTCGCCACGGCTTTCTGTTTTGTGCGCGATGGTCGAGAGCAGGCCTGTCAGTAGCGCCCGATGTAGATTGGCGTACTTAACCGCTTTGATGTCTTCATCTTCAACCAGCGTGGGATCGCCGCTTAGCTTTTTTGGATTGCTTATTTTTTTACTTGTAGTTTTAGCATCATTATTGTTTTTAGCGTTTTTTTGCTTAGTTTTACTATTACCCTTTACTTCTTTTACATCGGTTAGATTTAAATCAGTGACCATTTGCACCAATTGGCGATGGGTTTGATTCCACTCACGCACGCGCGGGAAGCTAAGATAGTTCTTTTTGGTGAAGTTTTTACGCTGATTGCCAGAGAGTTTGTTACCGTGCTCGTCAGCCTCAAATAGCGCCTTCCAAAGACTCAAGTAAAACAAAAAGTCCGAGTCATCTTGACGAAATTCAGCGTGCTTTTGATCGGCCTGTTGGCGTTTATTCGCAGGACGCTCGCGTGGATCTTGCACTGCTAGAGCCGCAACGATAATCAGCATCTCGCGAATACAATCGTAGTCGCTACCGGCAACCAGCATACGTGCCAGCCTTGGATCGATAGGCATACGCGCCATCTTTTGCCCGATACGAGTCAGACGCAGATGATCCAAAGTTTGTTTGCGTTTGGGTAGGTTAGCTTTGTCATTTTTGGCGGTAATTGCGCCAAGCTCGTCAAGCAATTTATGACCATCAGTCACCAAACGGCTATCGGGCGGCTCGATAAATTCAAAATTCTGGACGCTACCTAAACGCAGGTTTGCCATCTGCAATATAACGGATGCAAGATTGGTTCGCAGTATCTCAGGCTCGGTAAACTCAGGGCGACCGCTAAAGTCCTCCTCAGAATACAGACGAATACAAACGCCCGGTGCGACACGACCACAGCGACCTTTACGCTGATTGGCAGCCGCTTGTGAGATCGCTTCAATCGGCAAACGCTGTACGCGCGAGCGATAAGAGTAGCGTGATATGCGCGCAAAGCCCAAGTCAATCACGTAGCGAATACCGGGTACCGTTAGAGCGGTCTCGGCAACGTTAGTGGCGATGACGATACGGCGTCCGCGGCCAGAGGGCTGAAAGATGCGCTGCTGCTCTTCATAAGTTTGACGTGCAAACAGCGGTAGCACTTCGGTATGCTTAGGTCCATGACGAACCAGTACATCTTGCAGTTCTCGAATCTCAGCTTCGGTTGCGGCAAAGATTAAGATATCTGCTTGATCGGCATGGCCTTTGCTTTGTGCATCGGTGAAGCACTCATCCACTGCGGCAACGACTGCTCGCGGTAGATTCTCTTCGAAGTCATCATAGCTGTCGTCATCTGAGCTGGTTACTGGCTCATCAGTTAGCGGACGATAACGCACTTCAACGGGGAAGCTGCGACCCTCGACGTTAAAAATCGGCGCAGGGATTTTTCGTTTGAGCTTGTTATCATAATAACTAAAGTACTCGCTAAAACGCTGGGTATCGAGTGTCGCTGAGGTAATAATAACTTTGAGATCAGGGCGCTTAGGCAGCAGCTTTTTGAGATAACCCATAATAAAGTCAATATTAAGACTACGCTCATGCGCCTCATCGATAATAATCGTATCGTACTTACTCAAAAACCTGTCATGACCAAGCTCAGCGAGCAAGATACCATCGGTCATCAATTTGACAACCGACTGCGCTGACCCCTGTTCGTTAAAGCGAATCTTAAAGCTAACGGTATTACCCAACTTCTCGCCAAGCTCTTCGGCAATACGGTTAGAGACGCTACGTGCAGCAAGACGACGCGGCTGCGTATGCCCAATCTGCCCTGTTATACCGCGGCCCGCTAGCATCGCAAGCTTTGGTAATTGTGTGGTTTTACCAGACCCTGTCTCCCCTGCGACGATGATGACTTGGTTGTCAATGATGGCTTGCACGATGTCATCAGCGCGCTGACTGACAGGCAAATCTAGGTTTAAGGTGGCTGGCAAATCATCAGGAATACTATCGATACGCGACTGCACAACCTGCTGTGAGCGCGTTTTGATTTTATCGTACTGCGCGCGCTTTTTAGCCAGCTCTTTTTGCGCTTTGTCTTGCTTATCATCAGTATTTGAATTTTTGTTTTTTGATACCGCCGCGCGTGCCAGCTCACGCTCTAACCGGCTTAAGTAGTGGCTGTCTTTCGCCAACACAGGTAGTTCTGTAAGGCTATCTTTATCTGCTATCTGAGCTAGATTACGAATCGTATCATTTAGATCTTTTGCTGAGTTATTCTCTGCTAAGTTTGGCGCATCTTTTAAAGTATTAGACATATTTGCTTAGGCTATTTATTGTTTATAAGTGCTAAGAGTATGGGGGTATTTTCGGCGGGATTCAAGGTGGTTAAGGTGTTTGCTTGGTAGCTTAAATTAGCTTTTAACCTTTTAAAAAGCTGTTTTAAAAACACTATAAAGATATAGGAGCTGTTGAAATAATCAATCGCTACTGCTATAAATCGTCCGCTGATCTCTAGCTGCCTTTGCAAAGAAGTCTTGCAGCTTTTGTAATGGGACTCTAGGAAAAGGCAGTTGCAAAGAGAGTATCACTCGCTCAAACGCTACCATCTCTTCAGCTAAAGCCTTGGCGATATTAGGCTCGATCTGTGGGTTGTCATAGAGCGTATCGATCAGCCAAGTTAATTGCGGAAAGTCGGCATTGTTATGAACCTGATACAGCGTAGGTACGAGCTTATCAGAGATTTGGCAGCGTGTTTTTCGAAACAAGCCGTTCTTGTAGTACATATTTAAAGCCATACCAGCCCCTTGCTTTGGTTGCAACACTTATACTGACACTAGATTACCACACCCTCTTCATTATTATCAGTATGTGTCAATTTAGAGCTATCATTAATAGTAAACCTTATTAAATTATTAATTGCTAATAGGCTGATGCGCTAATCAGTCTGCGCTAAAAAATCTTTAACCACAGCGACTGTCGCTTGTGGATCTTCTTCATGCGGTACATGTCCTAAATCCTCAAATACCTTGAGCTGACTATTAGCAATATCTTGATGAAAGAGATAAGCATTTTCGACGGGAATGAGATAGTCTTGTGCGCCCCATAGTAACAGCGTAGGCTGTATTAATGATTTGATTTGAGCTTGATCTTCAAAGTTATCAAACTCACGCAAGCGGTCCGATAGCGCGCTGCGATTACCCTCTCGCAGGGATAAATCGTAATAACGATCTACTAGTTCGTTATCGACTTTACTATCATCAGCATAGACACTGAGAATGCTCTTTTTGACCACACTGCGCGGTAAAATATTGCTCAAAATAGGTTTTAGGATAGGATAAGCGGCGAGCCTAAAGCCAATAGGAATGCTTTTGGGAGTGGTCCGATAACCAACGGCATCGACTAAAATAAGGGTATCAACGCGCTCAGGATAAAGCGCTGCCGTACGCCAAGCGATTTTGCCGCCTAAAGAATTACCCGCTAAGATTACCTTATCTACATTTAACTGGTCTAAAACTTGTATCACAAAATCAGCATAATTGGCGCTAGTGTATTGGGTGGCGTCATTGGCATAAGGACCGGTCAACCCAAATCCTGGCAAGTCCATGCTCACCACACAGTACTCATCACTAAGCTCATCCATCCAGCCTTGCCAAGTATGTAAGCTCGCCGAAGTACCGTGTAGTAAGACGATAGTCTCTGCGGTATCTGCATTAGCGCATTTAGCCGATCGCAGTACATGAACTTGCATGCCATCGATTTTGATAAACTCGCTGTTAGGCAGTTGCCATTTTTTAAGCGCTTTAACGCTTTTGTCAGATGCCCAATAAACGGCTATCAATACAGCCAGTGAAATGCCTGAGGCTAGAATAGCAAATAGTAGAATTTTGACTAAGCGTTTTTGCATTTAATAGATACTCATTAAATTTAGTAGATTAGGCGTCATTTGAGACCGTCATTTGAGACCGTCATTTGAGACCGTCATTTGAGACAAAGTACCGCTTTGAAAAAAGCTAATTTCAAGCTTATAAATACAAAAAAGCCAGAGCATATTTACTAAGTAGATTAGGGCGTGTTGAACATTCGACCATGGCACTGACAGCGACTATTTTTTAGGCGTTTCGATGTTAAAAATAATAAGTTTAGTCATTCTAAGCGCTTATTTTTAACGATGAAGCGGCAAAAAAGAGTCCTGTCCCTGTTGTTGTCGTGAGGGCTGATGCTAAAATTGCCCCATACTGCGTTACAAGTCTCGTTAAGGCATCTGCATTATCGTCGCTTTGTGCCTTGTCTGGAACAATTTTAGCGATCAGCAGTGCCTATTTGCGAATGTTCAACACGCCCTAGTAAACATACTCTGACTATATCAAATTATAGCGCTATGCCAAACCCTATCTCTAAAGTCGCCTTTTAAGCGCTAAGCTTTTTATATCGACTCACCCCAGCAATGATAGTCTCATCAATCACTCGGTCATCGCCTAGCATCATCAAGACAAATAACTGCTCCTCAAGAGTTTTCGTCTGACTCATGCGGCGCTCTAATAACGCTGTGCCTGCTAAGTCAATCACCACGAAATCGGCTTCTTTATTCGGCATAAAGTTACCAATTTTATCGTCTAGTACTAGTGACTGCGCGTTACCTAAAGTAATCTGATACAAGCCTTGATGCGCGGATAGCGGATTGCTCTGGAGTTGCTGGACTTTATAGGCTTCATTTAACGTCGTCAGCATTGATAGACTGGTGCCCGCGCCGACGTCGGTGGCGATACTGACTCCGGTGTAGCTCAACGTCTTTGGTAAATCAAATAGCCCACTACCTAAAAACAAATTGGACGTTGGGCAGTGAGCGATCTGAGTGCCAGTATCGCGCAGCACTTCGTACTCCGATGTCTCAAGATAGATACCGTGTGCCAGCGTCGTATAGCGGCCTAATAGTGACATATCCGCATAGACATCGAGGTAGCCCTTGTGATTGGGATACAGCTCACGGACAAAAGCGACTTCATCACGGTTTTCGGCTAGGTGGGTTTGTAAGTACACGTCATCATAGCTGGCGTAAAGCTCGCCTGCCATTTGCAGCTGTCTAGGCGTTGAGGTAATCGCAAACCTTGGAGTAATAGCGACATGCTGACGACCACGATTATGCCACTTATCGATGATATCTTGGCTATTGCGGATACCCTGCTCTGTAGATACACACAGATGCTCAGGCGCATTGGTGTCCATCAGTACGTTACCCGTAATCATCCGTGTCTTAAGTTTTTCGCTCTCTAAAAAGAACGCCTCAACAGACTCAGGGTGGCTTGTGGCAAATACTAGCGCGGTCGTCGTACCATTAGCAAAAAGCTGATTTAAAAAGAACTGTGCCGTATCATGTGCAACTTTTGGATCACCGAAATTTGCTTCGGTGACAAACGTATAGTTATTGAGCCAATCAAGCAACTGTTCACCGTAAGACGCAATCATGTCTATCTGCGGATAATGTACGTGAGTATCAATAAAACCTGGCATGATTAGCTTATCTTGATAATCATGGATTTTTACGGGTTCCTGACCTTCTTGATCATTAGCGTAACTCAATAAAATAGCGTGTTTATGACCGTAATCAACCACGAGACCCGTGGCGTCATCGACGACTAATGCACCCTTGGCGATATATTCAGGATAGACGGTTACGCCAGCCACTACCGGTAATAGCGTTATGTTTTTTTGGACAACTGTAGTCTCGAGACCATCCGAGCTCTCAGAATTAGTGCGTGCTATTCTTTTGTCATAATCATCTTGGGTCAGGTAATGTAATAATTGCGCTTGATAAATATGGATAGTCATAAAAAAGTCTCACCACTCTATTCATAGCACTGATGTCCATAGGCTATGATCAGTATAAAAAGGATTAAAGTCGTTTAAAAAGTTACTTTTTATGGCTATGTTGTACTCTTAATTGGCACTTACAGATAGCTCAGTAGTGATAGATTGTAAAGTTAAACAGCCGGGAGTGGTATATGGATTGCTCACGCTTGATGATACTGCTGCATAATTTGTGCAGCGATAGATACCGCCACTGCCATCGGCTCTTTACCCCCTATAGGCAAGCCTATGGGCATAGTGATTCTCTTAACCAATGACTCACTATAGCCGCGCTGTAGCAAGCGATCACAAAAGCGCTTAGCCTTAGTCGCAGAACTGATACAGCCAATATAAGGAGATGATCCTTTGATAGAGTTATTTATGAGCTCAGTATTATTTTTATCAAGCATTGAGCTGTCTTCAAAGGTTATCTCGTCGTCCGCTTTGAGTACGTCTAATGCTGCACGCACTAACTCAAAATCAAGATTATGATCATGGGTCATAACCAGCATAAAGCGTTTACCGCCTTGCTCTATAAAAGGGCGAACAAAATCCACAGGCTCGTCATCGATATGTACGCGAATGTGCTTTGGCAAGCGATAAGTAGGCTCATCTACACTCTGTGTACTCTTAATCGTAGACTCAACCGATAGATACTGATCGAACCTCTCAGCTCGGCTATCCACCCAATCTACCTGACAAGGCAGCTCTGCTAATATCGTCATCAAAGCCGCTGCCACATGACCGCCGCCAAATACTAGTATCGACAAAGGCGGCGTGATATTAAAGCACTCAAACATAACGGTCACACTACCACCGCAGCATTGGGCCAGCTTAGCGCCTAATGGATAGTGTTTAGTGTAGACCGCATCACGGCGCGCAGCTTTTGCCTTCTCAGAGCGCGCTTTTTGTGATGTTTTGGCGGTTGTGCCCACATCGGTTTCAAGCTCGCCAGTGAGCAGCTGTCTTGCGGTGCTGATAACATCATGCTCAAGACCGCCGCCGCCTAACGTATCGCTAAAATCATCTCCGGTCACAACCATCTTCGCCTGCAGCGCCCTTGGCGCTGAACCGTTCACCGCAACGACAGTCGCCAATACATGCGCAGCCCCCTGCTGCTGATAGCGCGCTAGAGCCTCGTACCAACGTTCAGGCGGCATGGCCGATACAGATAAATTACTCACTGTGGGCCGGACCCCTAGCGACTGAGACATTAGGATCTTTTATTGCCTCAGGCTGCTCGTCATCGTGCTCGCCTGCCGATTTAGGGGGACTGGTGTCCTCAGCGTGTGGCACTGGCTGCGCTTTATCTTTATTATCCATCTTCACTTTGCCATCGGCGCTGAACTGCTCTTTGACTTCTGGGTGACTATCGGTATTTATGTCATCAGTAGGATTTTTTCTTACAGGTATCTCCCACTCCTCCCCTTGCAATCGCATTACTGCTTTTAGCACCGCTTCACTAGTGGCAGGCATAGTCAGATCAGGGTTTACTTTATAATCCGCTAAGCTTGCCACCGCATTGTTGATCGCGCACCAAACACTAGCGGCTAGCATAAAGGGCGGCTCGCCTACCGCTTTTGAGTTATAAATAGTCTGCTCTTCGTTTTTGCGATCGAATAGCTTGACGCTCCACTGTTTTGGCAGATCATGCGACGTTGGAATTTTATAATTAGCAGGACTGTTCGAAGCTAGCGTGCCTTTGTCATCCCATGTCAGCTCTTCTGTGGTAAGCCAGCCCATGCCTTGTACGAAACCGCCTTCAATCTGTCCAATATCAATAGCGGGATTAATTGACTGCCCGACATCGTGCAAGATATCGCAGCGCAGCACCTTATATTCGCCCGTCATAGTGTCAATCTCTACTTCTGCACAAGACGCGCCCAAGGCAAAGTAGAAGAAAGGCCGACCCCAAGCTTTGGAGCGATCGTAAAATATCTTTGGCGTTTTATAGTAGCCAGTAGCAGAGAGGCTAATGCGGTGCTGATAGGCAAGGAGTACCAGCTCTGCAAACGTTAAGGTCTCTTTATCGCCAATCTGCACATGATTATTTTCAAACTTGATACTATCAGACGATACTGCAAAGTGCTCAGCGGCAAACTCAACTAAGCGCCCTTTCACGGTAAGGCAAGCGTTTTGTGCGGCTTTACCATTGATATCCGTACCTGAAGAGGCAGCGGTTGGCGAAGTATTCGGTACTTTATCAGTGCGCGTTGCAGTGACCTTGACCGTATCTAAGTCCACTTCGAATTCATTGGCGACGATCTGGGCAATCTTAATGTATAAGCCTTGCCCCATCTCTGTACCGCCATGGTTGATTTGAATGGTGCCATCGGTATAGATGTGCACTAGCGCGCCTGCTTGGTTAAGATGCTGCACGGTAAAAGAGATGCCGAATTTGACAGGCGTTAAAGCTATGCCTAAACGCTTGTCGCTACCTTCAGCCTGAGCCTTTTCGTTAGCCGCCATTATCTGCTGACGACGCTTATCGTAATCACAGTCTTTCGCTAGATTGTCCATCAAAGTGGCCAAATCAAAATGCTCAATTGGCTGACCATAATGGGTGGTTTGACCATCTTGATAAAGATTATTTAGGCGCACCTCTAGCGGATCTTTACCTAACGTATAAGCAATTTGATCCATCATATATTCAGCAGTCATTAGACCTTGTGGCCCCCCAAATCCGCGATAAGCGGTGTTTGAGACCGTATGCGTTTTGCAGCGGTGGCCGGCAACTTTTGCCGCAGGATAATAGTAAGCATTGTCACAGTGGAACATCGCGCGATCGACAATAGCGTCAGATAGATCTGGCGAATAACCACACAGCCCTGACAGCTGCATATCGACGCCTAGGATCTGTCCAGACTCATCAACACCGACCTCGTAGCGATTAGAGAACTCATGACGCTTACCGGTGACCACCATGTCGTCTTGACGATCCAAGCGCATACTCACAGGCACATTATGACGTTTGGCAACGATAGCGCTCAGACATGACCAAGCCGCCGCTTGCGTCTCTTTACCGCCAAAGCCGCCACCCATTCTGCGCACGACCGTACTGACTGCATGAAAAGGCAGATCGGTGACTTCAGCGACTAGCTGCTGCACCTCACTTGGATGCTGAGAGGATGTATAAACCTCAAGGCCGCCATCATCACAAGGTGTGACATAAGACACTTGCCCCTCTAGATAGAAGTGCTCTTGCCCTAACATATGGATATGACCTTGCAAGCGCTTAGGAGCATTCTCTAAAGCTGACTGCGTATCGCCTCGCGTCATAAAGTGGCTTGGACGTACAAACTGCTCTTGCTCAAGCGCTTGCTCAACCGTCACTATCGCAGGCAACGGCTCATATTCGACTTTCGCTTCCAAAACGGCCTTTTTTGCTGCGCGGTGACTCGTTGCCACTACTGCAAATAGCGTCTGACCGACGTATTCAGTGATGCTATCTACCATCAAAGGATCACCATCAAACACAGGTCCGATATCCGTTGCCGCAGGCAAGTCTTTAAACACTAAAACATCAACCACCCCGTCAGCCGCTCTCACCGCATCTAAGTCCATACTGATAATACGCGCATGAGCGTGCGTGCTTTTGCCCACTGCCAGATGCAGCGTACCTTGCGGCTTTAAGATATCATCGACGTAGGTCGCCGTTCCCATTACGTGACTAATGGCACTATCATGCTTAGCGGAGCTGCCGATTTTGTTTTTGGGTGGACGTACTCGGCGAATTTTATAGCTATCAAAAAGGCTTGAATGATGACTCATTATGCTGCTCCCTGCGTTGGTAACTCAGTCATTAACTGCTTGGCGCACTTGACTAGTAAGCGCTGTACCACATGCATACGATATTCGCGGCTAGCTCTAACATCCGTCATGGGTGACACATCCAAAGGCATGGCATCTGCTGCCATCTTAAAACTTGCGATGTTAACTTTCTGACCGATAAGCGCGTCTTGGCAATGCTGCGCTAACAGAGGAATAGCAGCCATACCGCCTAAACCGATTTTGGCATTAGCAATCGATGAGTTATCTGCTGATAAATCAATTCTCGCTGCCAATAGACAAGCTGAGATATCGTCCTCATAACGTTTACTAATTTTGTGAATAAATAGGTGCTGATGCGCTTGCATTAAAGGAATATGCACCCCGACTACATAACTGCCTGGACGCAATTTGGTTTTTTTATAATCTAGGAAAAACTCAGCCAAAGAGATGGTTTCATCAGAGACTGCAAATGATTTTTTACTATCGTTATCAGCATCCGTCTCTTCATTGATGACATCACAGTGGCGTAGATGCACTCGCGCCTCTAATGCTAACAACACAGGCGGCAGATCACCAATCGGTGAGGCATTGGCAATATTGCCGCCAAGCGTACCCATATTACGGATCTGCGGTGAGGCCGTTCGCGCAAATAAATCAGCAAAAGCAGGAAAGTGCTGCTCTAGAATCGGCAGCATTTGCTTATAAGTCATGCCCGCGCCGAACGTTAACTCTTGATTATCGGCAGACTCTGAGAGCGACCACTGCTGTAGCTCATCGAGCGCTGAGAGCTGAATAATAACCTCATGATCCATCAAGCGCTGAGTAACGGTCAGTCCCAAATCAGTACCTCCCGCCCATATCGTGGCAGTAGGATACACAGCGAGTAATTGATTCAGCTCGCTGACAGTACGTGGTATAAATAGCTGCTTTGAGCCATCAATCAAGGCAGGCTCTATAGTACGTAGTTGAGCGTTCGACTCGGCCTTATCAGTATCGGTTTTCTGAGCAGCATGACTTGCCATAGCATCTGTTGCTAGAGTGAGCGCTTTGGACGGCGTATTTGCGCTATCGAGCTGTTGACCGATTTGCTGCATTTTTAAACCAGCATCGATAATAGGCCGATAGCCGGTACAGCGGCATAGATTGCCAGATATAGAAGCGACGATCTCATCGTAGCTAAAATTAGCGGCGTTTGCATTATCCTGTGTCTGCAGGCGATTGTTTTCGTATAGGTTCGCCAATGACATCACAAAGCCTGGCGTACAAAACCCGCACTGCGAGCCGTGACATTCAACCATCGCTTGCTGCGCAGGATGCAATAGTGCCCGATCAGGATGGTTTTCAGGGTTATCTGCTAGGTAGGCGGCTGTCAATAAATGATGACCATCCATTAGTGACAGTAGTGTGATACAAGAGTTGAAAGTAAAAAAAGGCTCACTCTCAGTACCCGCTTGCGACGGCAAGCGCTGAGCCATGATGGTACAAGCCCCGCAATCACCACTACCGCAGCCTTCTTTGGTATCGGTTTGACGCTCGTGCAAGCGCAAATACTCAAGCACGGTAGTATTAGGGTTAAGATCACGCACTTGATGCGGCTTGCCATTTAGATAAAAATGAATCATAGCTGTACTCGGCTGTCTGGATAAAAAGGAGATAAATAAAATTTATCTTTAATCGGATAATAATACGTTAACAATCAATATATCAAAGGTCAGGCGCACGCAGCGACACTGCCATAAGGTAGTATTCAATTATTGTAATAATAAAATTTATACGACGACGATCATCATACCTACATCAATACTGATAGCTATACAGGTATTGAATAAGCTGACTGCCTATGAGACTGCTGACTGGTTCAGACTTAATCTTTATTGAGGATGGAGCTTCAGTATCTATCAATGCACTTTAAGCGCTTATATAGCTACGAAGATTGAAAAAACGTCCGTTTACTTTGGCTTGTAGCCAATCACTATTCCGTATTTTGATTAACCAATCAAAGCTACTTGTTAAAGCTGACTATTTGGTTAACATTGTAATGTTAGCATTATCTTTAATTATTATACAACTCAAAAACAGCATTTATATTAAAAAACTTAAAACGCTTGGCATATAAAACGCCTAAACTCTAAGACGCTTAGCATTTATTATTGGTCAAGGCATAAAAAGGCCAGCGCTCATTTATCAAAACAACTGATAAACAAACGCTGGCCGAAACCTCTAAACTTACAGACCTTTCTTTAAACGATTAGTCATTACCAAGCTCAAGTAAGCTGGCATTACCACCGATAGCGGTCGTATTAATAGTGATAACACGCTCAGTGACGAAGCGGTGCAGATAATCGAGGCTTAACATCTCAGAGAAGCCCTCCATATCAGTCACTGCTATCACTTGTGTCAAAATACCATCTGTGTTGGCAAGCTCCTGACTGATACTTTGCACCTCTGCTTGGCTACCTGCGACTGCTACTTGTGCAAGGCGATCAATATACAACAAGGTGATCGTTTGTGAGTCATTAGCAACGCTCAGCACATCATCGCTGATGCCGACATTGTAGAGTAACTTAGCTGCTTCTTCGCACATATCGACTTGGCTTGGGCAGTGCATAATTACCTCATTACCGGTCAGTAGTGCTGCAATGAGCTGACCTAATACCGCCATCGCTCTTGCAGATTCGCCGCCGATAACCATAGTTTTGCCGCGAGCGGTGACATATAGATCGTTAGACTCGCCCGTAGCGCCGATCATCCGCTGCACTTCATCAAGCTTCGGCGCGCTGCTAAGTAAATGATAAAATAGCTTGCGCGCTTTATTGGCATCACCTGTTAACAGCGCAAGCTTAGGTATCGCAGCTTCTAAGTACACCGAGCGCTCAACTGCGCCTAATAATCGCCAAGCTTCACAAACCTCAGCATGATTTTTTTTGAATTCATTTGCCATCTTGCTACTCCTTATGCGAGCTGTGTCTGTGTGGTTGATTGAGTGTTTGTGCTATGAGTAGTATTGCCTGCAGCGCCTTGCTCAGTGCTAAGCTTCAT
Organism: Psychrobacter sp. TB20-MNA-CIBAN-0197; assembly: GCF_040309765.1. Classification (NCBI taxonomy): domain Bacteria; kingdom Pseudomonadati; phylum Pseudomonadota; class Gammaproteobacteria; order Moraxellales; family Moraxellaceae; genus Psychrobacter; species Psychrobacter sp. TB20-MNA-CIBAN-0197. The sequence goes on along the minus strand of NZ_JBEOPC010000028.1, from coordinate 18,100 downwards.
TAAACGTGCAACATAATGTGGTCCGCCAGCTTTAGGTCCTGTACCAGAGAGACCTGTACCACCAAAAGGCTGAACGTTGACTACTGCACCGATTTGGTTACGGTTGACGTAAGTGTTGCCAACGACTACTCGGCGCTCGATATGCTCGGCGATGTTTTCTATACGGCTATGGATACCCAAAGTCAGACCAAAGCCTGTACCATTGATTGCATCTATTAGCTTATCAAGGTCACGCGCTTTATAGCGTAGTACATGCAAGATCGGGCCAAAGTGCTCACCACCGATAACATCGATACTGTTTACTTCAATCGCGGTAGGCAGTACAAAGGTTGCCTCATCTTCACTAACGACTGAGCTTGCGCTCATAGGGGTCTGCCCCAAGATAGTCGCGGTCGCCTCAGACTGCATACGTTCGATATGGGCTTCTAGTCCTTTTTTGGCATCACTATCGATGACAGGGCCGACATCGGTTGAGACATAAGTCGGATTGCCCACGACCAACTCTGCCATATGCCCCTGTAGCAGCTCGATAATGCCATCGGCGACATCTTCTTGCACGCATAAGATACGACAAGCTGAGCAGCGCTGACCGGCTGAGCCAAACGCAGATAATACTGCGTCAGTCACCACTTGCTCAGGCAATGCGGTTGAATCGACAATCATTGCGTTTTGCCCACCAGTTTCGGCAATCAATATCGGCAGCTCACCACTGGTCTGCGCGTGATTGTTTAGGCTTTGGTTAATGCGCTGAGCAGTTTGCGTTGAGCCAGTAAAGATGACGCCTGCAATCTGATCTGATGCCGTCAAAGCACCGCCAACCTCTCCTGCGCCAACGACGAACTGTAATGCCTCGAACGGCACACCTGCTTGATACATGAGCTGAGCGCCGAAATGCGCGATCAAGCTGGTCTGTTCAGCTGGCTTTGCCACCACCGTATTACCCGCAGCGAGCGCGGCAACTATCTGACCGGTATAAATCGCTAAAGGGAAGTTCCATGGGCTAATGCAAACAAAAGTACCGCGAGCTTTATAGACTTGACGAAGCGATTTGCCTGATAAGTCAGTTATCTCATGGACCTCAGCTGCTAAACGCTCGGCTTCATCCGCATAGAAGCGACAAAAATCCACCGCCTCTTTGATCTCATCGATACTATCTTGCATAGTTTTACCCGCTTCGAGCTGACAAAGCGCCATCAGCTCCGCGTAGTTTTCTTCATACAAGTCTGCCGTCTTTCGTAGTATCTCAGCGCGTCTTGCGGCAGGAACCGCTTGCCAAGCGGCTTGACCGGCAACGGCTGCCTCAATGGCTTGATTGGCAATCTCAGCATTGGCATACTGAACCTCGCCAGCTTTTACATTATGATTCCAAGGCGCAAGGACATTTTGACTCTCGAGCTGATGAGTAGCGCCCTCTTTTGTATATTCGCTAATCGCTTGACCATCAATGATTGAGGTCGCTGTCCAAGTCTTTTTGCGCTGTTCAGCAATCGCCGCATCAAAAGGCTGCCACTGGGAGTCGACAAATATATTAGGGCCATAGCTCGCTTCACGCTCGCCATATATCTCTAGCGGTAAGGGAATCTCTGGGTTGTGTAAGTGCTCATTCGCTACGAGCTTATCATACGGATGCACAGTGAGCTTATCGATCGGATAAGACTTATCTAATAGCTGGTGTACAAATGAGCTATTGGCACCATTTTCTAGTAAACGTCTCACTAAGTACGGCAGCAAGTCTTGATGCGCGCCGACTGGGGCATAAATACGTACTGGTATCTGATAGGTTTGTAAAATATGATCATAGAGTGCGTCGCCCATACCATGTAGACGCTGGAACTCGAAGTCTCTGTGGCTACTCATAGTCATGACAGACGCCAGAGTATGCGCATTATGAGTGGCAAACTGCGGCCAAATCAAACCACGCAGATGATCTGAGAGTAAAAAACGTGCGCAGGCTAAATATGCAGTATCTGTACCTTCTTTACGTGTCCATACCGGATAGCCTGATAGGCCTTTTTGTTGCGCAAGCTTGATCTCAGTATCCCAATAAGCGCCTTTAACCAGACGTAGCGGAATACGGTCGCCAACCTCAGTCGCTAAGCGCGCAAGCCAAGCAAATATTGCGATGGCACGTTTTGAGTAGCCCTGTACCACAAGACCCAGACCGTCCCAGCCAGCAGTGATAGGATCGCGGTATAGGGATTCAAAGAGCTTTAAAGAGATCTCTAAGCGATCGGCTTCTTCGGCATCAATACTCAAATCAACACTGACTTCGCGTGCCGCCTCAATGAGTAGCAGGCAGCGCTGACGCAAGCGTCCAAACACCTGTGATTCTTGAGTTGCCTCATAACGCGGGTGTAGTGCGGATAGCTTGATAGAAACCGAAGGCTTAGGCATGCCCTCCTTTACTTTGATATTCGCCGTAGATTTAATCGCATGCAGATAATCATTGAAGTACTTTTCAGCATCTTTATTGGTAATGGCCGCTTCACCGAGCATATCGAATGAATAGGTATAGCCTTTATTACGATAAGGCTGACTATTACGATTCGCCTCCTCAATCGTCTCGCCAAGCACGAACTGATAACCCATAATGCGCATCGCTTTTTGCATGGCCGCGCGAATCATAGGTTCGCCCATCTTTTTGGTCATGCGATCCAAAAACCCTGACGCGGTCGTACTGCTATCTATACTAACCACCCGCCCGGTCATCATCAGCCCCCAAGTCGAGGCGTTGACCATCATGCCATTATTATCTTTGAGATGTTTTTTCCAATCGGCCACGCTCATCTTGTCGCGAATCAGCGCGTCAGCCGTATAGTTATCTGGTACACGAATTAAGGCTTCAGCCAAGCTCATCAGCAAGATACCTTCTTGCGTATCTAAGCTGTACTCTAATAAAAGCGAGTCCACCATCTTGACTGACTTACTATCACGGCGCACATACTCAACGAGCTTGCGCGTCTGCTCACTTGCTGCATCGCGCTCAGCCTCGGTCGGCTTTGCCAAAGGTAGTAGCTCTGATAGCCAGCGCTCTTCATCGACACTGTATAATGGCGAGATACGCGCATACAGCTCATCGCTTGATTGCTTAATATAATCAGGTGAAAGCAGCTCTGTTGGCTGAAATAGTATAGGCTCTTGCGGGGTAAACTGATCTATTGGGTGCATACCAACTCCATAATTATCGTCTAAAAACTATGATAAATAGAGCGTCAGGATTTTTATAATCTCATATCTTTATACTGGTATTTTTAGTTATTTAAAACGTTATAAAATATAACTATCCGCTTATATAGAGAAGATAAATAACTCTCCAAAAGCGATCTGTAAAATAGCTATAGATAAAGACAAAAAAACCAAATTATAAAAGATCAGACAGCGCTATCACAAAACGAGCAAATCCAGCAAAAGCTGGATGCGGTTAAGTAGATCGTTGCGTGTTAAACGGACTACGTTAACAATACAAAGGCAAATTAACGTTAAGCGGCATTAGTGCCTTCTTCTTGTCGGTAGTGAAGGAGTGCGATCATAGTCTGAGCGGATGGGTCTAATAGCAGCAAAAACATGATCAGGGTGTCGCCAATTCACTGTAAGAAAAACCTCTACGGCGTTGCTTGAGGTGATGCGCTTAACGTCGCCATATTATCACGAAAAAAATTTTCAAACTATGCCTAACCAACATTTATTTTCAACCATTATTACCTTTAAAAACAGTTAGATACCATATTCATCTTGCTATTGACGCTTAAGGTACCCTTTTCTATTTACTCTTTGACTACTCTGTGTCTATACCCATTTTCATAATCAGACAGTTTATGGCTAATAAACGACAACTGTACCTTATAAATCAGTGCGTTTCATCCGGTAAACCTCTCAAAAAAAAGCCTTCAAAGCTGCATAAAAAAACCCTTCTTATCAAGATCTGATAAAAAGGGTTAGATAATGATAACGCTTTGATAGAGTTATAAGTTTATAAAATTATAATGACTCGCTAGACTCTAAACAAAGATAATCTTCGCAAGCAGTACTATCGTTAAGATCCAGACCGCTATACTAATATCAGCAAACTTACCGGTTAACGCCTTAGCAGCCGTGTAAGTGATAAATCCAAGCGCGATACCATCGGCGATAGAATACGTTAAAGGCGTAAATAGTAGTACGACAACGACGGGTCCAGCCTCAGTTAAATCTACCCATTCTACGTCTTTTAGCGTAGCTAGCATCAGTACTGCGACATAAAAGATAGCGCCGGCAGTAGCATAAGCGGGAATCATACCAGCAAGTGGTGCAAAGAAGGTACTCAGTAAAAATAGCACCCCGACCGTCACCGCAACTAAGCCCGTACGACCACCCGCTGCAATACCAGAGACACTCTCAACGTAGCTGGTTGTCGATGAAGTACCTAGCGCCGCACCAGCAACTGTCGCTGTAGAATCCGCTAACAGTGCCTTGCCCATATTAGGAATCTTACCATTTTTATCGACCAAGCCGGCTTGACTGGTAGTCGCAATCAAAGTCCCTGCAGTATCGAATAAATCAACGAATAAAAAAGCAAAGATAACACTGATCATGCCAACGTTTAGAGCGCCTGCAATATCAATTTGCATAAAAGTCGGTGCCATAGAAGGCGGCGCTGAGACAATACTGGTGAATTGAGTATTGCCAGTTAATAGGCTAATAAGCGCGACGAGTAAAATACCAATAGTTACCGCGCCTGGTACTTTTTTATAAGCCAAAGCGATAATAACAATAAAACCAAAAGCTGCCATAGCAGGAGAGAAGGTCGTCATATCCCCTAGGCCAACCAAAGTGGCATCGTTATTGACGATGACGCCAGCACTTTGTAGCGCGATAAAAGCTAAAAACGCGCCAATACCAGCGACCACTCCTTGCTTTAGTGAGTTGGGTATGGAGTTGATAATGATTTCGCGTATCTTAAACAGACTCAAAAGTACAAAGATACACCCAGATAAGAATACCGCGCCAAGTGCGATCTGCCAAGTATAGCCCATACCAAGCACTACGCCGTAAGTAAAAAAGGCGTTAAGACCCATGCCCGGAGCTAGCGCGACTGGCAGCTTGGCATAAATACCCATAATAAAACAACCAATCGCCGCAGCTAAGCACGTCGCGACAAAGACCGCACCTTTATCCATACCCGCATCTGCTAAGACGTTCGGGTTGACAAAGATAATATAAGCCATGGTCAAAAAGGTAGTTAAACCGGCGAGTAGTTCTGTTTTTATGGTGGTGTTGTCACCTGTGATTCCATAATATCTTTTAATTGCGTTCATAGTGTCGCTTCCCAGTTGCATTAATTAAGTATCGCATCCAAACTAAAACCTTAGTGTTTAACAGGTCAATCAAGGCGTTATCTCTACCAAAAACTGTTTTGGTACTGTTAACCCAGAGAAGGTATTTTTAAACATGCTTTATCATCATGCTGCTAATGCATGATGGGGTGTAGAATGGTTTTTAAGCGATACGAGAAGAAGCTTATCTAGTTTAGTCATTCTAGCCGAATGAGTTGATAGCGTAACGTCTTTAGAAGTCTCGCCTCCGTCTTTAAGATAAAGTTGACGTCATTATGATCTCATTCTCAGTGACAAAACCTTTGGTGATACCTCCGGTTTTGCGTTTTACAGTGCTTTAGCTATGACAAGGTTGTCGCTATCGGCAGTGGTACTTTGTAGAATAAACACGTTTAAAAATTAGTGATAACTTGCCTCACGGCCTAGTATATAAAAAAACATACTCTGTGACAATTTAGTAAGTTAAAACTACAATTCAACCTGCAAGCGAAACTCTATTATATTTACGACTTCTTGTCACTCGTTATTTGGAAAAATCAATCATTAGCAATTATTAAACACATTAATAATGACCTTTTTATCATTTAAACGTACACTAACGAGTGAAGATGACTTAGAAGCCTTTTCATGCTGATTGTTTTTGGCTTTATTGCCTGAACTTGCTTTATATCGTCAATACTATTGTTTTATATTGCTAGCTATCGTCCATTATGCGAGTCCATTAGATGCCTGAATCTTTAAATATTATCGACCTTATCACCCAAGCGAGCCTGCTGGTACAGATCGTGATGGCTTTGTTGTTATTGGCTTCACTGCTCAGTTGGGTGGTTATCTTTCGGCTCAGCGCACGTTTAGGCAGTGCCAAACGCTTCGATGAGCAGTTTGAGACTTGGTTTTGGTCAGGCGAAGATCTAGCAAAGCTCTACCAAGGCGTTCAAGGCTCGCCTGATCGACAAGGCCTTGAGCAGATTTTTTATGTGGGGTTCTCTGAATATCTAAGAATGCACAAAAAGCGCCAACCTAAAGACGATATTATCGACGGCGTTGAGCGTAAGCTGCGCGTTGGTCTTGGCCGTCAGCAGCAGCTCTTAGAGTCAGGTCTGACTACGCTGGCAAGTATCGGCTCGGTCGCGCCCTATGTCGGTTTATTTGGTACCGTTTGGGGTATTATGAATGCTTTTTTAGGTTTATCACAAACCGAGCAAGCTACCCTCGCCTCTGTCGCACCCGGTATCGCTGAGGCATTGATTGCCACTGCTATGGGGCTATTTGCCGCGATTCCAGCAGTGTTAGCTTTCAATCACTTCACGGCTAAGTCAGCACGGCTTTACGAGTCGCGTGCCTTATTTTGTGATGAGATGACCGGCATGCTACAGCGCGAAACCAGTACCGAAAGTCAAATCGCGACTCCTCGTACTGCGCACATTAATCAGAGCAATCCGCTATGAAGCCAAGTCCTTATAAGCGCCAAAATGCCACGCTCAACAGCGAGATGAACGTCGTGCCTTATATCGATGTGATGCTCGTACTGTTAGTGATTTTTATGGTGACAGCGCCGATGCTGACCACAGGTGTAGAAGTAGACTTACCCAAAGAGCAAGCAGCAAACATGAGCCAAAACCAGCTGCCAATTATCGTCTCTTTAACTGATAATGGTGAGATTTTTATCAGTTATGAGGATAATGTAGATGTGCCTGTCAGTGAGCCTGAGCTGATTAACACTTTATTCAATCTACAAACTCAAAGTAATAATGAAACAGGCCAGCCCATACAGATTATGATCAATGCCGATCAAAACAATCAATACGGCGCTATCGTGGCACTCATGGCAAGCTTGCAGCAAGCGGGTATTGAAAAAGTCGGACTACTCACCGGCCCGCCTTTACCTATGCCGCAGTAAGAAGCCGCAATAAGTAAATGCTACCGTTATCCTTTATAATAATGGTCTATACGGCTACTTTTTAGCCTGATCTGAATTGTTCTAGATATCTACCTTCAAGCTCACATGACTACTCATACTTATGAATAATGCACCTCTCGTCTATATACCTACTCCGCCTGACAGTGATGGGCTAACCTTGCCTACGCTGCTCAGCTTGCTGGCGCACGGTATAGTGATCGGCCTGCTGATCTACACCTATCAGCAGCCAAGTCTAGAGACAAGCGGCGCGATTGAGACCACTATGGTATCGCCTGAGCAGTTAGCTGAGATGCAGGCTCAGATATTGAGTAACCGCGCAGCAGCCCAAGCGGCCAGTCAAGCGAACAGCATCTTACCCGCTGAAACCTCTGAAAGTACAGCTAGTACGGCTAGCACCCCGCCTACAGCCCCCTCAGAGTCTGCGACGTCAAGCTCACAAAGGGTACCTGTTTTTATGCGCTCTGATGACGCTGCCGATGAGCCTATACTGATGAGCGAAAATCAGCAGCAACGATTGGCTGAGCAATCGGCCGCTTACGAGCGCAACCTAGCAGAGTGGAACGCTCAGGCAGAGGCATTAGCGAGCGAGAGACTTGAGCAAGTCGAACAACGTCAGCAAGAAGATGACGCAAAAGAGCGTGAACGACTCAAAGAGTATCGTGATAAACAAAAAAATACGACAAACCCTAGAATCAATCGCCCGAGCAAAACGGATCGTAATATAGAGATAGAAACAGGACTTCCCAGCAGCGCAGGTAAAACCTTTGACTTATCAGACGGTCAATCCACGGCTGATAGCAGACCAGCTGATAGCAAGCCTGCCAGTACCCGTAGTAGCGCTTCGGCTTCTGCGGGCGATTTTAAGAACAGCATAGCTGCTAAAATTCAGAGAAACTTAAAAGCACCGCTTGAAACCCAAGGTATTACTGCTAAAGTAGCTTTAAGATTAGATAATCAAGGTAACGTATTATCCGCCAAAGCTACCGGCGCTAATAGTGCGGTTAATGATGCGGCAGAACAAGCCGCTTTTGCCGCAAGCCCTCTACCTATTGATTTGACCAACCCTGCCAGATTTGCGGCTTTAACTATCAACGTTATGGTTCAATAGATTAAGGTAAAAAGGATTTAAAGCCTAGTGTCAAAGAAGGCAACACTGGAGCTTTCTGATATTTATCTCATACCGCCGATTATTTTAAAATTTTTAACTTAGGGTATTCACCTATGAAACTATTATCTTTAAAGCTACCAACCTCAAAGCTCACTACCTTCTCCGCGTTAAACCTAGCTTCGGCTTCGCTATTGGTTACGCCATTGCTGTTCGCTCCTTTATATTCTGCTACTGCTGCACCTATGGAGATCGACGTCACGGTGGTTGCGCCAAGACAACAAAACCAAGTCGCCTTTGTCCCCTTTGCTGGTGACAATGTCTTATCTTCTATTATCTTAAATGATTTGAGCCGAACCGAATTAAAGGTCACCAGCCAAGGCTTACCGCAGCAGCCACGTAATAGTGGTGAGCTTGCAGGCACTCTGCCAGTATGGCAAAGCTTAGGTATCCCTTATTTAGTCGTCGGTAGTACTCGCAGCAATCGCGGTCAAGTGATCACAGATTATGAGGTTATCGATGTTAAGTCTGGTCGTATCATCCAAGGCAAACAAAGCTTGACGGCTAACAATGACGCGCAGAGTATGCGCTATGCCGGTCACGTGATAGCTGACAAAATCTACGAGCTTATCACTGGTACGCCAGGTGACTTTTCGGGCCGTATTGCTTATATCGAAGAGACTGGCGTTGGCAGTGACAAAATCTCACGTTTAAAAGTCATGGACGCTGATGGTGAGAATGCGAGAGTCATGACAGAGGTAAAAGGCTCTATCTTCTCGCCAGCTTGGTCCCCTGATGGCAACCGTATCGCTTACTCCATCCAGCGCGAGAAGTCCTATCCCATCATCTATGTTCAAAACGTAAGTGGCGGCGGCGCTACTGCGGTAGCTAACTATCAAGGTAGCAATCTAAGCCCCTCCTTCTCTCCTGATGGGAGCAAAATCCTCTTCTCTAGCAGCTTTGAGGGTAGCGCGGATATCTATCAGATAAGCGCTAATGGCGGCAACCTTCAAAAGCTTGTCAGTTGGCCGAGCAGCGAAGTACAGCCAAGCTACGCTCCTGATGGTCAATCGTTTGTTTTTGTCTCCGACAAAGCAGGTTTTAACAGACCGCAAATCTATCGTTATGAGTTTGGCTCAGGGCGCGTCACTAAAGTCTCTAACAGCAGCTACGCGACAAGCCCACAGTTCAGTAGTGACGGCTCACAAATTGCCTTTTTGAACGGCAGCTCTGCAGCTATTATGAATAGTGGCGGTGCGGTCACCGCAAATTTAGGCAACACCGGTATCGATGAAGCACCTAGCTTTTCACCCAATGGCAAGCGCGTGGTCTATGCTTCAAGACAAGGCGGCAAAGGCATGTTGACGATTAAGTCTCTCGCTGGTGGTAGCGCTATAAACGTACCTAGTAGTGGCACCGTGCGCTCACCTGTTTGGTCAGCCAGTCCGAAATAGCGGATGGATCAAATAGCAAATGAGCGTTCGCTCTACAGGTTCATAACCCTAAAAACAACAAAGCGCCTAATGGTTTATTAGGCGCTTTGTTGTTTGAGCTCAAACAGATAAAAAGCTTGTCGTCATAAATATACTAAACTTTATACTTAGACGGCATAAGTTAAATAATTAGCCCCTACTCATCACTTGGATCACTCGCTGGTGGCTTTTCATGTCTTAGCTGCGCGACGTCTTCAGCAGTCACTATCTCATTAAAACCATTTAAATCATTAACGATGTATTGTGTCACTGCGGCCATCTGTTCATCATTCATCATGCCATGAAAAGATGGCATACCACGAAAGCCATTGATCAAGATATCAATAATATAATATTTTGACTGCATTTTGCTGTTATCAGCTAGTGGCGGATAATAGCCTGCGCCATAAGCCCCTTCGCCTTTGTGCATATGACAAGCTGCACAAGAGTCGTGGTATAGTTTTTTGCCATCAGTGGTGATAAAAGCATTTTCTCCCTCAAACTTCGCCTCCCACTTTGCAATGCTAGGGTCGTTCTCCATGTTAGGAAGCGAGCTGACATCGACGATATTGACGTTAGGTTCAGTTAGCTCCTCACGGCTCATATACACTGCGCCCCAAGCACCCGTGTTACGGCTTGCTTGATAGTCATTAGTCGTGATAGAGTCTTGCTCTTGTTCACTAGCTATAGTCTCCACATCGTCTGACTGCTGGCTACAGCCTAGAAGTGCTGTACTGCTTATTACACTCAGCAACATCACAGTCAGCAGCTTAGGTGTCATGTTTTTCATGATGGTTGTTTTCACGATTGCATTGTCCATGATTGCCTCTGAATTTTTATAGTTATCCACATTGACCTAGTATCTAGCCTTATATTGTATTTATGCTAATAATGCGTCTACGCTAGTAATACGTTTATGTTAATAATGCATTTACGCCAACATTAATGTATTTACGCTAACATTTTTGCTTTTTTATGAAGACGCTTGGCAGCATCCATACCAGATAATATAGCGCCTTCTTGCCATGCTGGAATATGTGAGCAATGCTCGCCCGTTAGTACAATACGGTTATCAATACTGCACAGAGTGTCGTAATGCTGGCGACGAGTCGATTCATTCCAGATACCATAGCAACCCAAAGTCCAAGGGATACGGTGCCAAACGACTGACGTCCCTGCTTTAAACTCTTCAGGATACTGAGGATGAATGTATTTGCCGTAGGCTAGCGCGACATTGATACGCTCTTTTGGCGTTAGGGTGTTGAACTTATAAGAAGTTGGACCATAGCCATACGCTCCAAGTAGTACGCCAGGGCCATCTTTGAACATATCTTCTGAAGGATAAGCAATCTGTGCAATAGGCATATCGGTATAAGTTAGACCGCCATAGATCCACTCATCTTCTTCCCAAAAGCGGCGATTAAACTCCAAACCAACTTTATAAGACGTCTCATAAGGTACCGCTGCCATCGCCTGTTTCATAGGCTGTGAGACATTGATATCGAGCTGAGTCAATACCGTAAGCGGTATATTACAGATACACCAGTCTGCGCGTACCGATTTGATAGCGCCATCAGGGCTATTACTATCGACATAATCTACAGTCACCCCAGTGTCGTCTTGGTTAATCTTAGTGACTTTGGCATTGAATTCGATCATATCGCGGCATTCGCGAGTAAAAGCATCGCCGATTTTGCCCATACCGCCTACAGGCTGAAACATCGTTGGCTGATGGCCGTAAGTCATGTGGTTACTATAAATATCTGCCCACATACCTGAGTCTAATATCTCAGTGATAGGTAAAGGCTTTGAGGGCTGGGCATTAGGCATCAAACCGCCACCTGGAAAGACGCTATAGCCGCGATGCTTAGTGGTCGCATGACTAGGACGGTAGCGATAGTCTTTATCAAGCACGCCCCAACCCTTTAGACCCTCAAGCAGTTTCTCTTTATCTTCTGTATTCACTGAGCGATCAAGGCCGCCGACATTCACTGATTTTGATAGTAGTTCTGCCAAATTACCTTGAATATCGTTTTTTACATCGCCCAGACGCTGCGGTGCACCATTAAAATGAGTCGTACGATGTAGATAAGCACGATCATTGGTCTGAATAAAGGGCTGCATCTCTACGCCAAACTCTTTGCAATAATGAAAGACGGCATAATGGTGACTAGGCAGACGCCAAGGTCCGCCATTAAAATAGTTGCCCTCTGCAAAATCACAAGTCACCTCTTCACCGCCAAGTTCTGTATATTTATCACCGCTATGCAGCGTCCAACTCCGGCCACCGCCGCGATTTTGATATTCGAGTACTTTGACATCATAACCGGCTTTACGTAACTCGTAAGCTGCGGTCAGGCCGCCAAGACCGGCTCCAAGGATGACGATACTCGCGCCCGGAGGCGCGCCTTTGAGATCAACCGTTTCTTTAAAACTAGACTCTGAGGCAAACCCTAACGTAGTCATGGCCTGATACATAGCCGTGGCTCCAGCAGTCTTGCCGATCATTGAGAGCAGTTGGCGACGGGTTGGTGATTGAAGCATATCTTTCATGATGTTGTCCTTTTGGTATGACGGTCATACTGTCTCATAGCTGATTGATACTCCTACTTTATAAGCTCAATAATCTCAAGGTTATAAGGGTGTATGAGAGATCAAGTGAGTGTATCTAAATCAGTTATTACTTTGTCATTTACCCTATTATTGTTTTTAAATACGAGAATAGAGGTACGAATCTCTTAATATTTGCAGTATTACTCATAATGTTAAGCGAGTTAATATTGAGCGAGTATTGAGAGCCTAATAGCAGTCTTGCGATAATTCAGACGCTCAGTGTCGATAAGCTCAGTGGCAGCTTGTCCTCGTCAGCTCAATAAAACCATTTACTGAGCATCGAAGTCCATCTTAGCGACTACGTCTTGAGCGTATAATGGCTCGAATAATAAAGAAAATAATCACGATAGCAACGATGATGCCCAGAGCAGCCAACCATCCAGCGTATTTGATTAAAAAAGGCTGCTCAGGCTCAGCAGTGATCACTCGATCAATATCAGCTGCAGTCAAGTCACTACTAGGCAAGCTGCCAAATTTAACTCGGACGTAGTTGGCAATATTAGCAATTTGCTCACTACTGAGCTCTTCTTCAAATCCTGGCATCTTAGGCGTAGTGTCGGATGCGCCCTCTGCGCCGTGCACGATAACATTAATCAAAGCATCAGGATTATCACTGCGAATACTGCTAAGACCGACGATAGGCGCGTAGCGAGCATCTGGCTGGGCATAACCATTGACGCCATGACAGCTTGCACATTCTGCTAAATATAACGCTTCAGGAGAGTTACTACCGCCCGTAACTTCTGCTTTGGCTTGAGTCAAATAGTCATCTTGAGCGAGCAAATCATGAGTAATAGACTCATTGATTGGGCTTGGTAAACGCGAGGCATCAACTGGGCGCACTTTATCTTCCGTTTGTACAGCAGGTACTGCTTTTAGATAAGAAGCAATAGCCCCTAGATCTTCATCTTTTAGGTAGCGAGTACTATGGGCGACTACTTCGGCCATCGGCCCGCCAGCATAAGCGCGCTGATCCAGCTGACCGGTGCGCAGATAAGTGACAATATCTTGCTCACTCCAGCTACCGATACCGCTTGACTCATCCGGCGTAATATTAGGCGCATACCAATTGCCAAGCTCGGCACCAGATAAGTAGTTATCTTTATCAAAGCCCATGGTACTGTTACGCGGCGTATGACAGGTACCGCAGTGACCAAGGTTATTAACCAAATACTCACCGCGCTCTTGGGTTGCGCTCAGACCTTCACGATTTTCAGTAGAAGGCACATTGAGTACATTCCAGCCGAGCATTAAGAAGCGAAAGTTAAAGGGAAAAGGCAAACTGGTTTTATAATCAGGGGCTTCATCATAAGCTGGTACGGTTTGTAGATAAGCGAATAAGGCGCTGATGTCTTCATCCGTCATGCCGCTATAAGAAGGATATGGCATAGCAGGATAAATCATATGATTAGGCGCGCGGCCTTTTTTCAGCGCATTTTTTAGATCTTTTTCAGTATATTTACCGATACCATACTGTTTTGAGGGCGTAATATTAGTGGAATAAATATCACCCATCGGCGTTTCAATCGCGTTACCGCCGACGTAGTCATCGCCGTGGCAGGCCATACAATCAGCAGCGCGGGCAATATACGCACCGCGGTTGACTAGATCGCTGTTGGCAGGGCTAACATTAGGTAGGCTTGCAGCATCAGGAATACTTGTAGCTTCAGCTAATGCGGCGGTAGAAGTGAGACCGATAGCAAACATCGATAGCATCAGATAAAGTGGCTTCATAATATCCTCGTATAGCTAGCAGCTTGATTTTTAATTCGTTGTTTTGCGTTGATGAAGCAGCACAGGGTTGTCAATATGATGCTTTGAATACAATGCTCTTAAAAGCTATCGCATTTGCATACTGAGCCGTGTCAACGTTATTTAATACCTTATGATTCAACTTTATATTATTTCTGCAGTATTGCTAGTTTATTAACGTATTCGTTTAAATACTTTACAAAAGTTAGACTAGTTTATATAGTCCATCTCTGTACAAACGTTTTGTTTTAATAGCAAATACCCCATATCTACTGCTATCAGGTATACTTTATCTATTGTTGTTAAATTTTAAGAGACTCATTATTTTGAAAGCGATCTTCAAAGCCACCGCTATCCGCGCGCTTACCCTAAGTGCGGTCGTTGTATCTGCAGCGCTGCAAAGCGGTTGCCAGTCTATGCAGTTCGGTGCTAGCCCCATTCCTGTCATCTCTTACAATGCCTACGCTCAGCCATAACTTTAGCTTAGCGCTTTAACCTAAATTTTAGACAATTGCTCAAAACCACTTCTTAGACATTGGCATAAATGGCATAAACGTCACAAGCGTCACAAACAAGAAGGCGGATATCAATGAGATATCCGCCTTCTTGTTTGTCTAGCCGCGTGGTGGGCTGTTATTTATTATCAATCATTTGCCGGTTGGTGCTTGATAATAGTTTTGGCTAAGTGGTTGCCAAACCATATCGCAGTATCTATATCACCCTTGCCAGGCGTTTCCTCCGGTGGCCCATCAGCAGATTGCGTCATTAAGCCCAAATAGCTCGATAGACGGTTTAGATCATTCTCACCGTGTCCTGTCGGCATAAGCGGCAAGCCAATCCAATTCATCCCATGCTGCATACAATATAGATTGATTTGTTGTAGTACCGCAAGCTTATCGCCGCTCAGTCCACCAGAGTTGGCAAAGCCTGCTGCCCACTTGCCTTCCCACTCACGATGGAACCAACGCTTTGAGGTCTCTTCCATAAATATCTTGAGTCCAGCAGTCAAGCTGCCCATATACACCGCACTACCAAACACAATGAGATCGGCTTGATCCAAAAAGTCCCAATCGACATCATGGACATCGATAGCTTTTACTTGTGTCTCTGCTAACTGCTGACGAGCACCTGTAACAATGGCTTCAGCAACGCGCTTGGTGTGTCCATAATTACTGTGATAAACAACCGCTATGGATAAGTTAGATGTTCTATCGAGATTTGCCGTCGCGGCTATAGATGTAGTCATACGAGCTCTAATAATAAATTGGTTTATGGATTCCGTAGCACTTATAGTAGATTCAATATAAAAATGTTGTAGCGCTACGGGAATGAATTTTGCGCAGCATCGAAAGGACGCAGCACGCAAGGAAAATTTATACCCGTAGTGCCTTTCAATTTATGACAGTTTTATTTTCGCTTAACCATAGCTGCTGCGGACAATGAGTAAAGCCATACGCCCAGTCGCTGGCTGTTGTAGATGGGTCTGACGACGATAAGAGTAGTAGTTTATATCGTCATAGCTACAATCAATAGCGGTGTTATTCGCCACATTTACCCCTAAATGCTCGAGCTGTGCAGCAGCGAGCTTCGGTAAGTTGAGCATGACTTTATTCGCAGATATATTCTCTGTGCTTAGAGTAGCGTGGTTTGATAATTTATCAATTCTCTTATGGCTCTTATAGCTCTTATGTAATTCGCTATTGTGTAAATCATCACGACCGACCTTATGCTTTGAGTTACTGTCTTTACTTATCTCGCCTTCCATTAAAGCTGAGCAACTAAATAAAGCGTCAAAATCATTTAGAGTTGCCGAGTCTAGTAACTGATTATCAGTGCAGCCTGCTACTAATTTTTCTAATACTGGGCGACCGACTTCATAATTGGCTTGGCTAATACAAGCCCCTATCCAAGCGATGATAGGGGCATCGCTATCGAAACGCTCAGTAGTTGCTTTGATAACACCGCAAGACAGCCCTTGCCAGCCCGCATGAATCGCTGCAATCTGCTCAGTCGCCGGCTGGTACAAAACAATAGGCACGCAGTCTGCGGTCATAATCGCTAAAGCCGTACCAGTTTGCCGGCTAATCATCGCATCAGCATCTACTGGGCGCATACTCAGCTTGGCGTTACGATGCGCCTCATCAGTGCTATGCTCAACGTCATAGACATGCTTACCATGCACTTGATTGAGCCAATGTACGCGCTCAACCATTAGAGGTTGCGCGCTTGCCTGTTGTGCGTTTAACTGATCGTTAATTGCGCTCAATAAACGCATACGGTTCATCAACACCGTCAGGCTAGCATCATTGACATGTAAGCCAAGATTAAACTCGCCGTAGCTTGCCTGCCCTTTTTGCAGTTGTTGCTTGCTTGCAGCAACTGCTTCGCCATCATCACTATCAATCGTCTTTGTCAGCGCTGTTGTCTGAAAAATAGAGACACCATCGAGCTGAGCGATTAATCGCACTGGTGGCTTGCCTAAAGCAGCTGTCCTATTCGTCATATTCTGCGCTTCACCTAAGTCTAAGTTAATATAAGTCCAAACTGACATTACTCTAAATTGACACAGCACATTGGCTCAAAAATCAGCTCAGCGATTATTCCAAATCATAATCGTCGCTTAGCACCGCTATGAGCCGCTGCATATCTTCTGGTATCGGCACGGTGACTTCGATGTCTTCATCAGTTATCGGATGCACAAACCCTAAGGCATAAGCATGCAAAGCTTGACGCGGGAAGTTGCCGATAGTTTGGCGCTGCTCTTCGCTTAAGCCTGCACGAAGCTGACGACGGCCGCCATAGACGCGATCACCGACGATAGGATGACCTATATGACTTAAATGCACTCGGATTTGGTGCGTGCGTCCGGTCTCAAGGCCGACATCCAATAAGCAGTAGTTTTCATTGAGCGGGGTAATCTTCAATAGATGGGTGACCGCTTCGCGTCCAGCGGTCATCACCGTCATTTTGGTACGCTGATTGCGGTGACGCCCGATAGGTGCATCGATCCTTTGATGCCGCCTTAAACTGGCTTGATCTCCGGCAACCACACATTGGTAATGGCGATAGACACTTTTATCTTTGAGCTGCTCCATTAGCGCCATTTGTGCCGGTTTTGTTTTACCGATCAATAGCAGCCCTGAGGTATCCTTGTCGATACGGTGCACAAGTCCTGCGCGCGGCAAATGGTGCTGCTGCGGGTAGTGATATAATAATGCGTTCACTAACGTGCCGGTTTGATTACCAGCGCCTGGATGCACCACCATACCAACCGGCTTATTGATGACGAGTACCGCCTCATCCTCATAGACGACTTCGATGGCGATATTCTCTGGCTGATCTTCACTATGCTGCTGCAGCGTCGTGGACAAATGCAATACATCAGCAGTCTTAACGCGGTATTTGGGCCTTTCTACTTTGCCATTGCACAGTAAGCTACCGTCAGCGATCCAGCCTTGAAGCTGCCCGCGCGAGAAATCAGTGAAGACTTGTGAAGCAAGCTTATCGATACGTAGGCCTGACTCTTTTTCAGTCACGGTATGCGTCACATCGATGACCTCTAATACGCGTTGACCTGGCAGTTGAGAGCTTTGATCCTCATCGCCTGATTCATCATCGTCTTCTATTTCTTCATCCATAAGACCATCATCAGCAAGAGAGTCCTCATCGAATTCTGCTAACGCTGCTTCGTTTTCAATCATCTCATTATCGGCATTTAGTGTTGTACTTGTGGCATTATCATTCATAGCATATTCAGTCGTCGTAAAGTCACCATAGTGCACTTTATAGAAATGTAGACAGTTATTTGATAATTTAGCGCGCTGGCTATCAAAATAAAGTATCCGTTAATTAGGGCGTGTTGAACATTCACAAATGCGCACTGCTGATCGCTAAAATAGTTCTAGTCTAAGTGAAAATTGCAGGT
>NZ_JBEOPC010000027.1:0-47535 GCF_040309765.1 Psychrobacter sp. TB20-MNA-CIBAN-0197 | reverse complement strand
TTTCTTGGTCATGGTAAACTCCGATTAATACGCTTAGTTTACCAAGTTTACCTCTACGGTTTCTTCAGCATAGCTCATTTCATCAGAAAAAATACCATCCAATCTAGTTTGCAAATCCTCTAAAGTGTAGTTATCTTCCATTTAATTATCTCACCTTACCAATATAGACGTTATTACTAATTTTGATATAAGATACCTCATTACCATCAATTATACTATTCTTAGATAGAACAGTTATCGACTTAACATCATTACCTCTAAAACCTGCTTCTATTTTGTAAATAGAATAGCCCAGTATAGCTAACGAAGGATTAGAGAAATACATATCAGTTTTAGCATACATATACCCTATTATGGCTATTAAAGCTACAAAAAGTATTTGGTATCTATAATCATCAAAATCAAACGCAACCAAAGGAATTATATAGGTAACCAAGAAGACCAAGTGTTCATAGCTATCATTGCTTACTGACTTTACACTAAACGGTGTATGGTTATTAGCTCCTAACTTACTTCTCAATTTAAACATCAGTAAAAGAGAATATATGAATAGTAGTAAATTAAATAAGCTAAATAGATAGATAGAAAATAGTTCATTCAATTTGATAGAACTACATTTTTCACCCCAACAAACTGGTACAGTCAAGAAAAACACGAATATAAAAAGCATTGATAGTGAAATTAAATACAACTCATACTTTTTCATTATTCCCTCCACCATGCTATTTTAAATCTATTGTATATAAAAACATCGTTAAAAGGCTGTAAACTTTCAGCGTCAGCGACATCAAATGTCGTATTAAGTGTACTTATATAATATTTTTGTAACAACCTGAAGATCTGAGATCCTTTATTAATTTTTAAGTTTATAAAAACTTAATTATGTTTAACTTTTAAACAATCTTTATCATATAAAAAACCCCGCATCATTTTGATACGGGGTTTCTTTTTATCTTATTAATTAGCTTGAAAGCAAAGATTAAGTCAACTGAGCAACGTTAATTTTATCCGCTTCTTCAGTGTACTCTTCCATACGATCGAAGTTCATGTACTGATACACTTCATCGCCCATGCTGTTGAGCATACCAGCGTACTGCTGATATTCATCATTGGTTGGCAGTTTACCGAGTACTGCAGCGACTGCAGCAAGCTCTGCAGACGCGAGATAAACGTTTGCGCCTTGACCGAGACGGTTCGGGAAGTTACGAGTCGACGTCGAAACGGCAGTAGATTTCGGTGCGATACGCGCTTGGTTACCCATACATAGTGAGCAGCCTGGCATCTCAGTACGAGCGCCGGCTTGTGCGTAGACGTTGTAATAACCTTCTTCCATCAACTGACGGGCATCCATCTTAGTTGGTGGTGCGATCCATAGACGAGTCTTCAGGCTACCCGCTGGGACGTCTTGTAGCAGTTTACCTGCCGCGCGGAAATGACCGATGTTGGTCATGCACGAACCAATAAATACTTCATCAATGGTATCGCCTGCGACGTCAGCCAAAGTCTTGGCATCGTCTGGATCGTTCGGGCAGCATAGGATTGGCTCTTTGATCTCGCTCATGTCGATAGTCATATCGATGGTGTATTCCGCGTCCGCGTCAGCACGCATCAGGCTTGGGTTTGCTAACCAGTCTTGCATTTGCTCGATACGGCGGCTGATGGTACGCGCGTCGCCATAACCTTCTGAGATCATCCATTTAAGCAGCGTGATGTTTGAGTTTAGGTACTCAGTTACCGACTCTTCAGATAAGGTGATAGTACAACCAGCAGCACTACGCTCAGCTGAGGCATCAGATAGCTCAAACGCTTGCTCAGCAGTTAGGTCTTCTAGACCTTCGATCTCAAGAATACGACCGTTGAACTCGTTGATTTTTCCTTTCTTATCGACCGTCAAGTAACCTTCTTTGATGGCTTGGTAAGGAATGGCATGGACGAGGTCACGCAAGGTGATACCAGGCTGACGCTCACCGACGAAGCGCACACGCACAGACTCAGGCATATCAAGTGGCATCACACCAGTCGCGGCTGCGAATGCAACTAGACCAGAACCCGCTGGGAATGAGATGCCCATTGGGAAACGCGTGTGCGAGTCACCACCAGTACCCACAGTATCTGGAAGTAGCATACGGTTCAGCCAGCTGTGAATGATACCATCGCCCGGACGTAAGCTGACGCCGCCGCGGTTCATGATAAAGTCAGGTAGCGTGTGCTGAGTCTCAACGTCGACTGGCTTTGGATAAGCAGCGGTGTGACAGAATGACTGCATGACGAGGTCTGCTTGGAAACCTAGGCACGCCAAGTCTTTTAGCTCATCACGCGTCATCGGACCTGTGGTATCCTGAGAGCCAACGGTAGTCATTTTTGGCTCACAGTACATACCTGGGCGTACGCCTGGTAGACCACACGCTTTGCCGACCATTTTTTGCGCAAGGGTAAAGCCTTTACCCGTATCGGCTGGCTCTTCTGGCTTGGCGAATACGTCTGAATGACCCAGACCCATGTACTCACGAGCACGGTTAGTGAGACCACGACCAACGATCAATGGAATACGGCCACCAGCACGCACTTCGTCAAGTAGCGTTGGCGAGTTTAGTTTGAACTCTGAGATGATCTCGTCTGAGTCATGCTTAGTGATTTTGCCGTCATGTGGGTAGATGTCAAACACATCGCCCATGTTTAGGTTATCGACAGCTACTTTTTCGATTGGCAAGGCGCCAGAATCTTCCATCGTATTAAAGAAGATAGGAGCGATATTGTTACCCAGTACCAGACCGCCGCCGCGTTTGTTTGGTACGTTTGGAATATCTTCGCCCATCAGCCATAGCACTGAGTTGGTCGCAGACTTACGGCTAGAGCCAGTACCGACGACGTCACCAACGTACGCTAGCGGATGGCCTTTTTCTTTTAGCTCATCAATAAGGTTCATTGGACCGCGCACGCCCTCTTCGTCAGCAGTAATGCCGTCACGAGAGTTTTTGTGCATGGCAAGCGAGTGCAGTGGAATATCAGGACGGCTCCACGCGTCTTGCGCAGGAGATAAGTCATCAGTGTTGGTTTCGCCTGTGACTTTAAACGTCGTGTAAGTCGATTTCTTTGGTACCTCGTCACGGTTCAAAAACCACTCAGCGTCAGCCCAAGACTGAATCACTTCTTTTGCGATGTCGTTACCGGCTTCGGCTTTTTCAGTCACGTCATTGAACGCGTCAAATACGAGCAAAGTTTTCTTAAGTGCTTCTGCCGCATCTTGAGCAACTTCTTCATCATCCAATGCTGCCACTAATGGCTGTACGTTGTAGCCGCCTTGCATGGTGCCTAGAATTTCAACCGCTTTTTTCTTATCGATAAGTGGTGAGCTCGCCTCACCTTTAACGATAGCGGCCAAAAATGCAGCTTTTACATAAGCGGCTTGGTCAACGCCAGCTGGAATACGGTTTTCTAGCAGGTTCATTAAGAACGATTCTTCGCCCGCTGGTGGGTTTTTTAGTAGCTCAACCAACTGGGCTACCTGTTTTTCATTTAGTGGAAGCGGTACAGTTCCTAGCTCAGCACGTTCTTCGACATGTTTACGATAAGCTTCTAACACAATAATTGTCCTCGTAGTTGGGCTAGTACATTGCGTGAGTAGTCAGAATGACTGCCTGCGTCGATGCACTATAGGAAATAATTAAGGGAATGTGGTCATTGAAATATTTGTGCTGCAATGATAGCTTAAAACGCTCAAAAAGTTAATGGCTTAGGCTGCAAAAGGCGTAGAATCAAGCCATATTCAATATTTATTATAAAAATAGTAGTAGCTACTAGAGTAAATATTAGACATATAAGTTCAATGCATTGGAAAACTAACGATTCAATATTAACTCATGGTTCGATATTAAACTCATGATTCTATATTAAATAGCATCATGACATTAAATAATATCAAGACCGACTCGGCGAACGGTTCCGATTCAATTTTAAAAGTTAAGGATAGTAAAATGAGCAATAACAATGAGCACTCAAACTATAAAAAAGGGTTAAAAGTGCGCACTGAGGTCATGGGCGAGGCTCACGTTAAGCGCTCACTCGATGCCGCCACAGCCTTTACTCAGCCCTTGCAAGATTGGATCATTGAGCACGCTTGGGGCACCACTTGGCAAGACGATAGCGTCTTACCGCGTAAGTATCGCTCCTTGGTTACCTTAGGATTTTTGATTGCGCAAAAGAGCCCGAATGAGCTAAAAGGTCATATCAGAGGCGCGATTAACAATGGCGCAAGCATTAAGGAGATTCGCGAGGTACTCATGCACAGCCTGCCTTACTGCGGCGCGCCTGCTACCCAAGAGGCTTTTCGCGCGGCTATCGAAGTATTTAATGAAATGGGTATAGATATTGATAACTTAAACAAAAAGCCATAGCACAAAGGGTTGAATAATAAACCCTGAGCGCAATATCTGCTATAATAAAGACACCTATAAAGCATGCTGATAATTCCATAAACCCTTATACTATAAAGGGTTAAGAGATCATTGATTATGACTACTGCCGTACAAACCCATGTTCCTGCGCCAAGAGTAAAACCCAAAAAAGCCATTCAAGGTGAAAAGCTGCGCGGCTACGATAAAGTCGCGCGCATCCCGATTAAAGTAATCCCGACAGTCGAAGCGAAGCAAAAGCCGGATTGGATTCGAGTAAAAATGTCCTCACCTGCTGAGGTGGCGCGTATCAAAGCCAAACTACGCGAACAAAAGCTCTATACTGTTTGTGAAGAAGCCGCTTGCCCGAATCTTGCGCAGTGCTTTGGTGACGGCACCGCCACCTTTATGATTATGGGCGACATCTGTACGCGTCGTTGCCCGTTTTGTGATGTCGGTCATGGTCGCCCAAACGAGCTTGATAAGGATGAGCCGCGTCATACCGCCGAGACTATTCAAGGTCTTGAGCTCAAATATGCAGTGATTACCTCAGTCGATCGCGACGATTTAAAAGATGGCGGCGCGCAGCATTTTGTTGAAGTGCTCAACGAATCACGGGCGCTAAGCCCAAACTGCCTGATCGAAATCTTAGTGCCTGATTTCCGTGGCCGTATGGATATTGCCTTAGACTTACTCACCGAAACAGCTCCTGATGTCTTTAACCATAATATCGAGACGGTTCCGCGCCTGTATAAAGCCTTCCGTCCAGGTTCTGATTATCAGCACTCGCTCGATCTGCTCAAGCTTTATAAAGAGCGTCGCCCTGATATCGCGACCAAATGCGGCTTTATGGTTGGCCTCGGCGAGACCGAAGAAGAGGTATATGCGCTACTTGATGATCTCAAAGCGCATGATGTCGATATGATTACGGTGGGTCAATACTTGCAGCCGAGTAAAAATCACGCCCCTGTCGATCGCTATGTGCATCCGGACGAGTTTCAGCGCTATATGGACTACGGCAAAAAGATTGGCTTCTTTAGCATTTGGGCCGGTCCCATGGTACGCTCAAGCTACTTTGCCGATCGTCAGTATTACGGTGAAGATTGCCCTGCGCCGATTCGTAGTAAAAAGGCGCTTGAGGCGGAAGGTAAGCTTGGCTGTTAAGAATGGATTGATAACAAAAAATGGAGACCCTGCTTGGGTCTCTTTTTTTATGCTAATGATTAGCATAAGTCCTTAGCAACTCTACTTAAAGCCACTACACTGCCGGATACAGAAAATGCTATATTTTGTCTAATGAATTTCATAGATACATACCGCTAATTTTATAAAAAAGGACTACCTTATGAGTGACGACTTCACCCCGCAAGAAGGCTCTTGCTCCTGCTATAGCAATACTTATACCATCAACCATACTCCTATGGCTCGCTTTATTTGTCACTGCACGATTTGTCAGGACTATACCGGTAAAGCCTATAATGATGTGACGGTTTTACTAAAATCAGACCTTAGCGAATTAGAGATTGATAAAACCCGCTTTCGTAGTTGGAAAATGCCGCCTAATATCAGCCGCGGACTGTGTAAGCGTTGTCATAAGCCTAGTATAGAGACGGCGGTAGGCGGCAATCTGGTATTAATCCCTACTGATAATTATCCTGATAAAGCGTCCTTGCCAGAGCCTACTATGCACCTATTTTATAATCGCCGTATCAGAGACGTGGATGATAACTTGCCTAAATACGAAGGCTTTGTACAAAGTCAAAGCATGGTGGTTAAGGAGTTGGCTCAAGGGCTGTATAAAAGAGTTACCAAACGCTAATGGTTATCGTCAACCGCTCGGTTTAGTATTTTAAGCGCTATTTTATCTTAAAAGACAAGCGTTACTGATAATTACAATGACTCGTTTTTAACTCCTCCATCTGGGACTGATATGATTTCAACCTTAGTAGAAGACACCGCTCATTTATCCGCTGACATTGCCATTATCGGCGGTAGCGGCTTATATCAGATGCAAGCGCTAAGCAATAAGCGTCAGGTAAAAATCTCAACGCCTTATGGTAAGCCATCTGATGACATTGTCATGGGTGAGCTAAATGGCGTAACTGTCGCTTTTTTGACCCGCCACGGTCAAGGGCACAGATTTAGCCCGTCAGAAGTTCCCTACCGCGCTAATATTTATGCGCTAAAAACTTTGGGCGTACGCTATGTCATTTCAGTCTCAGCGGTAGGCTCACTACGAGAGCATCTCAAACCTTTAGATATGGTCATTCCAGATCAGATGATCGATATGACCAAACAGCGAGCCAGTACCTTTTTTAGTGAGGGAGCGGTGGCGCATGTAGCAATGGCCGATCCTTTATGTGCGGCGCTTGGTGGGGTGTTAAAGCGCGCTTATAGTCAGGCAAATATTAGCGAAGGCCAATGTCATAGTACCGCGACTTACCTCTGTATCGAAGGGCCGCAATTTTCTACTCGCGCTGAGTCCAATTGGTATCGACAGATGAATGCTGACATCATTGGCATGACCAATATGCCAGAGGCTAAGCTTGCACGTGAAGCGAGCATGGCGTATGCTACGCTTGCGCTAGTGACAGATTTTGATTCATGGCATCCAAGTGAGGAAGATGTCAGCGCTGATTATGCGATTCAAAACCTTATGAAAAACGCCGATAACGCGCAGCAAGTGGTCAAACAAGCCGTGGCTTTACTTGCCAGCGAGCAGCCTGACTCTATTGCTCATACCGCGCTAG
This sequence comes from Psychrobacter sp. TB20-MNA-CIBAN-0197, assembly GCF_040309765.1. NCBI lineage: Bacteria > Pseudomonadati > Pseudomonadota > Gammaproteobacteria > Moraxellales > Moraxellaceae > Psychrobacter > Psychrobacter sp. TB20-MNA-CIBAN-0197. The sequence goes on along the minus strand of NZ_JBEOPC010000027.1, from coordinate 40,394 downwards.
CGCAAGCGTTAGTCACCCCTATTGAGGCGATGAGTGAAGAAACGAAGACCAAGCTTAATGCATTATTGCCCAAGTAATATCGACCTCTATCACAAAAAAAAGCCATCAAATAGTTGATGGCTTTTGCATTTGTCATAATCGTAAATTAATAATCCTTAAGCTCATAACCATCAAGCCATCCTGCAGGCAGATATTGTAAATCCTCTGGCTCATCGATATCAGGTAGAGGTTGTAGCGAAGCTAATGACCAATTTAGATCTTTAATACGCTGCTTAGTCACTGCTGCCACATCACTGACGCTCCACGTCATATTGGTAAATAGGTGCGCGTTTATTTGCCTAAAGCCAAGCAGTACGTAACCGCCATCAAAAGCAGGAATCATGACGCTATTTAAGTTGTCTAACTGCTGCGCGGCATCTTGAATCACTGCCGCCGTCAAACTGGGACAATCGCTTCCTATTAACAACACCTTTTTAAACTTTGACAAAGCTTGCGTACTAGCCGTGTACATACGCTCTCCTAAATCACCATCGGCTTGTGCTGACCATGTCAATGACTCTGGTAGATTCAGCGTTTGCCAGCAAGGAGTATTAGGAGGGGGACTGACACATAATTCAACGCTAAAGCCCGTTGCTAACGCTTGCTCTACGCTATGTAGTAATAGCTGCTTTGCCATTTTTGCTGCACCATCACTGCCAAGCGCAGGTTGCAAGCGGGTTTTTGCCATGCCTTTAGCAGGGAATTTAGCGAATAGGATAATGCAGGTATTTTGTTCTTGAGTCATATTAAGAGTTTTCTATATTTAATCCACTATACAACAAACCCAGTGTTAGCATAGCTGTATTATTCTGATTTAGGCTTATCTATATTACTTATAATAACGCGCTTTAATGTTGTCCGCCGAGACGCCGCGCCAATAATCAAAACGCAGCTGCCACATCAGCAGTATCGTGCGGCAAGTGCCATGCTGCTCCCAGCGCCTCGCCGAGGTAATGACTTTAGTCTTTAGACAAGCAGGTTTAGACTTTGCTTTAAGCTGCTTGCATAGTTCAACATCTTCCATCAGCGCTTGCTGAGGATAGCCGCCAACTTGCTCAAAAAGCTTACGGGTAATAAAAATCGCTTGATCACCAGTTGCAATACTCATTAATCGTGAGCGTAAGTTTATCATTTGGCTGACCACCCAAAGCATCGGCTGACGACTATTTAACCTGACATCAAAACGCCCCCACTCTGATTTTTGTATAGCCATTTGGATAACAGAAATAGCTTGAGTTGGCAGCTCAGTATCAGCGTGTAAAAATAGTAGTATGTCGCTTGTTGCTAAGGACGCGCCTTTGTTCATCTGCCGCGCACGACCTGCTTGTGACTTAACCACTTGCCAATTAATAGCTGACTGATTACTGTTATTTAAATCTGCAATAAACTTTTGTGCCCATTCGAAGGAATCATCGTTTGAACCGCCATCAACAAAGATAATTTGCGGCGGTGATGGGTTTAGCCCAGCGATATGAGTAAACAAATGAGGCAGATTATTTGCCTCATTGAGTATAGGAACGATAATAGAAACCGTGGACATGCTATCTCACTACTTCTTGTTCAAATTCCAATTATAATTGGTATAACTGATCTTAGTCTTGCCGCTTTTTAAGTCAGCAATTTGTGATTTATTAAGACCGAGCGGTGAGCTATAACGCGCCAAAAACCCTTCTAAATCTCTGGTGCCGCGCCAATTACTCTCAAAGTCCTCTTTATACCACTTAAATATTGGCGAGATCTCAAGCGTGCTGCCCTTGAGACGGTTACGACTACTATCGGCGAGGAAATTGCGGGTGACTTGCTCTAATTGTTTATCGAGTTTACTGCCTGTGTAAGCATCATCCAACAATGCAGGACAACCAATGCTAGCACAGTTCACCGCAAAGTGAATACGCGGCTCATTATAGCGCCCAGAACCGCGAATCAGGTTGTGCTCGATATCATCAAGCGAGCGCTTTTTACCCAGTACGTTGACAAAGTCTTGTTTCCAAGGCGAGCTAAATATACCGCCGATATCCTTAATCGACTTTATATTAGGGTACTTAGTCAGCACTAAATCCACAGTACCCGCATTATAGACGTTGATTAAAAACGCCAATTGCTCATCTTTGCTCCAGCGGTTAAACTCAGACCGACTGACCGTAGCCGTCGCTGCCAAATAGCCATCAAGCTTGCTTTGGTCCGCTTTCATGCCGTTGTAATTAACGACAGATGCTTTGCCCCCGTTGGTCATAGTGACGTTTTTGTTTAGTAAGCTATCCCAAGTACTGTGGTTAAAATCAGCATAGGCAGCGCTTGATAGCATAAGGCTTGCGGCAATAAGGGCTTTGGTCGTTAAAGCTTTAGAAAATGGAGTTTTAGTTATAAGCATGAGATGAGCTCCGTTAATGCTGATAAGTTTTTTAAATCAAGGTGCTTAGAACTAGCTCTAAGCCACACTTACTTTTTCGTCTTCTAAAGCGCCGCCGCAGCTACTACCTTGCCCTGCTGTGCAGCCGTAACAATGGTCACCGATAGCGATATCGTCACCAGTAGGATTTTGGGTGAGCAGATCGCGCAAATGCTGGCGCGATTTATTGGGTACAGGCATCTCAAGCTGTTGATTAAAGTCACAATCGAACAGCTCGCCGAGCCAATTAACACTAATGGTCGAGCGGCACATCACCTCTTTAAGATTCCCCGCATCATAGTTATCTTTGAGCAAATCCATATAAGGATGGAACTCGTTCTTAGCCAATAGTACCGCACCAAAACGTTGAATCGGCATATTGGTCAACGCAAAAAGCTGATTAAACTCTATATTAAAGTGCTCTTTTAATTCACGTTTATAGTCCGCCTCTAGCATCTGCTGATTGGGTGGTAAGGTCGCGCCTTGTGGGTTATATACTAGATTTAAAGTCAGACCTGTATCTGCACGTCCATAACCCAAAGCATTAAGCTTATGTAGCCCTAAAATACTGTCGTCAAACGCGCCTTTGCCGCGCTGCTTATCGACGTTCTCAAGTGAATAACAAGGCAGTGAGGCGACCACTTCGACGCCATTATCCGCTAAGAACTGCGCCGTATCCTCAAAACCTTCTTCCATCAAGATCGTCAAATTACAGCGATCAATGACTTTAACGCCAAGTTTACGAGCCTCGACGACTAAGTATTTAAAATCGTCATGCATCTCGGGTGCGCCGCCGGTCAAATCAAGTGTATCGATATTTTGCGCTTGCAGTACTTTTAAAATCAGCTCAACCAACTCGCGCGACATCATCTCAGTACGATAAGGGCTTGCTGCCACATGACAATGCACGCAGGACATATTGCACAGGTAACCTAGATTGACTTGCAGCGTGGTTAATTTACGGCGCTTAATAGCAGGAAAATCCGTATGTTCAAGCAATTCAATAGTGGATTTCATAGCGTATGACCTTTGGATGATAATGGTTTTAATCTTTGATATTTACTGAGTATACAAGCAGAATATAGGAAAACTTTAAAGATGAATAGCTTTTTTGAGTGTTAACTCATTTATTATTACACTGTTTAATTATTCTATTGTGACGCGCAGTGGTAGCCAGTGTAACTAAATAATCAATAGTGCTAAGCTATTGTTTTATAAATTAATATCTTTAATGCGGTTCGTGCAGCCTCTACTTATTTTGCGTTGACAAAACGCTTGTCGATATAGCGCTTAAGATACCAAATCCAGCATCCCTGCGCGCTGAAATTGCCCCAACTGCCGATTGCGTACTTGTCACCGCAAGCGAGCAAATACAAAGTGCGGTTTTTGGGTCGATAGCTTTTTAACTTATCTCCTACTAAATAAGCCAGTAAGTTATCCGCTTCCACTTTGCCGCCAAATACTGCATGCACCCCAGAATGTGCCATCTCTCGATCCACGCGTGACGCCACATCGCCTACGGCAAAGACATTATCATGCGAAGTGCTTTGCTGCTTATCATTGACCGCAATAAAGCCCTTATCTACCGTTTCAAGGTTAGTCTGCGCGGCCCACGCCGAACCCATCACCCCAGTAGCCGCAATAGTCGCATCGGCCGCTAGCGTTTGCTTAGAGGTCGCTAATTTACCACCAGCTAAACCTTTGGCGCGCTCGTAGATAATCTCAATATTACGGCGCTGTAATTGCTTGATGACGCGAGAGCGAAAGCCTGCATCAAAGCCTGATAGCAGCTGCTCACCGCAAACCAAATAAGCTTGATGACTAGGATTAATTTGCTGCAAAGCAAACTGCGCGGCCATCACCAGCTCCGTTGCTGCAGCGCCTGCTCCGACTACTGCAACTTTATAATCACTCACTTGCTCAGCTTGCTTAAGGATCTGCTGCCACTGCTCGACGAAATTGAATATGGGCCTTACGGGAATTACGGTATTCTTTAGATTTTTATCTGCCAAATCTTTATCTATTAAGTCTTCATTAACTAGGCCGTCTGTATTAAGCCAAGTCATATCAGTATCTGCGCCTGTATTGAGCGACAGCAGCTCGTAATCAAAACGTTCGTCTTTAGCGTTTTTAGCGTCTTTAGCGTTTTTGACAGTAATAACCGTTTGAGTATCCGCATCGACAGCTATGATAGGTCGCTGTATTAGCGTCACGCCAGCACGTCTGCACAGCGCAGCGATATCGATACTGATCTCACTACGCTTATAATGAGAAGCCATCCAGCCCGGCAACATACCAGAATAAATCGTCTGCGGATGCTCAGTAATCACGCTTACTTCTACCTCCTGAAGATTATCTAAACGCTTACGGGCAAGCCTACGTAGCAAACCTATATGAGCGTGCCCTGCTCCAGCGAGCAGTAGTTTTTTGATAGGGCGCTGTTTTTTAGGGAATAGCTTTTTCATAACTTAGGCTTTTATGGATGATTAGAAAATATCGCTAAGATTAAAACATAAGTTAATATAATTTTAAGTCAGTCTATTGTAGGATGGATAAAATGTTTGGCCATTAATAAGGCCAAACGATATATGATCGCGCTAAGGCCAATGCAAGCGCGCAATAGGCCGTAATATTATAAACAGGCTGTATATTAACTATTCAACTTATCAAGGACCCTTATATGAATACTGCTATGAGCAATACTGAGCAAATTACTTCATCGAATACCAGCCATTATTTGCATCATACTTTCTTTACGCCAAAAGACAGCTCGGTAGATATAACCGCCACCCTACTAATCGTTCATGGCATGGCGGAGCACAGTGGTCGTTATAGCGATTTTGCGCAGTTCTTAGCAGATCACGGTATCGCTGTTGCCACTTATGATCAGCTCGGTCATGGTAAAACGGTCAAGTCAGAGAGTGAGTTTGGCTTCTTTGGTGAAGAGCACCCAGTGCAGTCGTTGCTAAAAGATGTGATTATCATGGCCGATAGCCTAAAAGCGAAGCATCCGGACGTGCCGCACTTTATTATGGGGCATTCAATGGGCTCGTTTATTGTGCGTACGGTGATGAAGCATCATGCGCACAGTTTTGCTGGTGCGATCTTGATGGGTAGCGCTGATACTGATCCTTTAGCCAAGGTTATTTTACCTATCAATAAAGCGCTCGCCAAAATCGCTCCCAAAAAGCCAAATGCCGTGTTTGCTAACATCATGAATAAAATCTTTAATAGTAAGCTGAATAATCGTATTTCTTCTTCACAGTTTGCTTGGCTCACCGAAAACCAAGCCAGTATCGAAGCGTATGAAGCCGATCCTCTAACCGGTTTTGACTTTACTAATAATGGTTACTTAACGCTATTTAACTTAATGGAATCCGGTCTAAACAAAAACTGGGCCGCGACTATTAATAAAGACTTTCCGATGCTGTTTATCAGCGGACAAAATGACCCCGTGGGTAATATGAGCAAAGGCATACGTAAAGTAGTCAACCGCTTAAATGAGCAAAGCTTTAGTGAGGTGGAGGTCAAGCTATATCCGCATATGCGTCACGAGCCACTACACGAACTTGAAAAACAGAGGGTTTATCAAGACATCTTGGACTGGATAAATAGTCATATCAACACTGTATAGCAGCCACTACTCTCAAGCTATAGAGTCACTATGCAATCGAGCGAATCTGTCTGAAGTGTCATTGCCAAATTGAGCTGACTAAAAGCCTGTGATTTGCTAAAACCTATAAAATTGGCGACAATACCAGCAGCAAGTGATAGCTCTGTCTTTATCGTACTTTGAATATTAACTTTTAGGAATTTTTATGTCATTACAACAAACCATCGAACAAGCTTTTGAAAATCGTAACGAGTACAGCCCAGCCAATATGCCACAAGATGTTCGTGAAGCTATCGAGCAAGTGCTTGAGCAATTAGACAATGGCAGCTTGCGCGTTGCGGAAAAAAAGGACGGCGAATGGGTCGTTAATCAGTGGGCGAAAAAGGCCGTCCTACTCTCGTTCCGTCTTAATGACAATTATGTGCAAGCTGCCGGCGAGCATGTGCAGTTCTATGACAAAGTACCGACCAAATTTGCTGATTGGAGTGAGGCGCAGTTTAAAGAAGCAGGCGTACGCGTCGTGCCACCAGCAGTCGCTCGTAAAGGCTCTTATGTCGCAGCAGGCGCGGTACTGATGCCATCATACGTCAACATTGGCGCTTATGTTGATCAAGGCGCGATGGTCGATACGTGGGCGACCGTTGGCTCTTGCGCGCAAATCGGTAAAAACGTCCATCTATCAGGCGGCGTCGGTATCGGCGGTGTGCTTGAGCCGCTACAAGCCAACCCGACTATTATCGAAGACAACTGCTTCATTGGTGCGCGCTCTGAGATCGTCGAAGGCGTTATCGTTGAGGAAGGCGCAGTCATCTCTATGGGCGTCTATATCGGTCAATCTACACGCATTTATGACCGCGAAACGGGCGAGATTCATCGCGGTCGTGTCCCTGCAGGTTCAGTCGTCGTTCCAGGCAGCTTACCTTCTGAAGACGGTACGTACAGTCTATACGCTGCTATCATCGTCAAAAAAGTCGATGCGCAAACGCGTGCAAAAACAGCGGTTAATGAGCTGCTACGCTTAGACTAATCTGCTCGCGTATACGTTGATTTTTGTACCAAACCGTTTTTAGGGCGTGTCCTCAATTCAATCGATAGCCATCTAAATGGGCTAAAAATGGCTAAATCTGGCCAAACGGTGTCAAATAGCTGACTAATATCTCGATATTACTTGCGATATCTTCCTTGTTTGACTGCGATTTATCTCATTTTTATCACCATTTTTAAAATGAGGACACGCCCTAGTAAAATAACTTTATATACAGATGCTGGAGCATGGCTTCAGCATCTTTTTTTATATTTTAATTTTTTATGTATTAGCCGCAGCGTAATATCATTGGTTACGTTATAATTCACCGTGATTTTTTGCGCTATCCTCGCATAAAGCGGCCGCAGCTACGCCCTGACTTTTTGCACAAGCTTATCGCCTCGGCGTTATCATAAACAGCTAAATAGCTGTATCAAGGGCACAAGAAAAACGGTATAAATCGCTCACACGACACGGAAATAAGCATAAGGGCACAAAGATGATCAAGCTAATACTACTGGGCTTATTGGCAGGGGCGTTTTTTAGCTCGACATTTATTTTAAATGAGATGATGAGCGCGGCAGGCGGCCACTGGTTTTGGTCGGCGAGTCTGCGCTATGTCTTTATGTGGCTGATAATCACCGGCATCATCTTGTTTCAGCAAGGGATGGGGCGCCTCAAAGCTTTGACAGCGGTCTTTTGTCAGCACTGGGTTTTTTGGTGCCTCACAGGCAGTATTGGCTTTGGGCTGTTTTATGCAGGTATCTGCTATGCCGCCGATCATGTGGCAGGCTGGGTGGTCGCGGCGACCTTTATGTTTACCGTCGTTACCAGCTTATTGGTGCTGATGGTCTTTGGCCAGCGTTTTGATAAAAAATTCATCCTTTATGCCCTTTTGGTGTTTGTTGGCGTGGTGATGGTCAATGTCAGTGAGGGCTTGCACGCCGCTGCACTTGCCGACACTGATATTGCCCATGCCGTCCCTATAGCACAGATGCTGCTCTATGGCGCACTGCCCGCCCTTATTGCCGCCTTTAGCTATCCGATTGGCAATCAGTTGGTCTGGCAAGTCACTCATAACTCCCGCACGCCAGCGTTACCTGCCGACTTGGCAGATCAGTCGCACGCCGTATCTGGCATTGCCGACACCCTTGACGAGCCACTCACCTCTGAAGCTTATGATCTGCCGCCTACTTTATATGACACTAATACCATCAGCACCGCTCTAAATGCTCTGCCTGCCGCCGCACCTGCGCCGTCACTACTGCAAACTCTGATCCATCGTATCCCCTCGATTGAGACTACCTTACTACACAATGCCTTTAACAAAGTTTGGCTAATGACTCTGGGGAGTTTGCCATTTTGGCTACTTTTGGGCATGATAGTGCGACCCGAGCTGGCCGATAGCACACAAATGTTCAATACATTGCTGGTGGCTTTGTTGGCCGGGGTGGCGGCTACTACTATATTTTTGTACGCGCGCGGTCAGGCGATGACCTCAAGCGAAGTGGCTGGCGTCGATGCCACCCAAGCCAGTGAGGTGATTTTTGCCCTTATCGGTGGGATATTATTACTGGGTAACTCGGTACCTTCAGCGATGGGTTTGCTCGGTATTGGTTTGATCATTATCGGGCTGATATTTTTTGCTAAAGACGGTTAAACACAAAGCAAGCTTTTATTTATTATTGAATATAATTAACTATCTACCATAAAGAGCCGTCAGCATGGAAAAACATAACAATGGTTAATGACTTGATTTTTCCTGATATTTTATTGTATCTGCTAGATATGGTTGGGGTGATTGCTTGCGCTATCGCCGGCACCTTGCTGGCTCAGCATAAAGGCTTTGATATCGCCGGTTGTATCTTAGTCTCTATGGTGAATGCGATTGGCGGCGGAACTTTGCGCGATATGGCTTTGGATCGCCACCCGCTATTTTGGATGACCGATCTCAATTATGTCATCGTCATCACCGCAACCTCCCTTACCCTACAAGTGTTTTTTCATCTGTATCATAAAATCGACAATGCGCTGAGGTTCTTTGATGCAATAGGGCTTGCCGCCTTTAGCGTCATTGGCTTTAAGGTCGCTCTTCATCAAGATATGTCGCCTCTGATTGCCATTATGATGGGCGTTTGGACGGCTATTATTGGCGGCTTACTACGCGATATTATCTGCAATGAGATACCGCTTGTGCTGCAAAGAGAGATCTATATCACCGCGAGTATCGCAGGTTCCGTGACTTATCTATTGCTCGACTATTTAGGCCTAAACCCTGGGCTTAACGAGTTTATTATGCTCGGTGTTATCTTTGCCGTACGTATGTTAGCAGTAAAGTTTGACTGGCATCTGCCTTCCATTCGTCTCGTTGATTGATACTAATAACCACTTAGCCGCGCTTATGTTAAACATTGCTTTAGATACAACCTTAATCACTACTTTTAACCCGCGTTCGTTATTATATTTATTCGATATGATAGGTATCGTTGCGTGCAGTGTTTCTGGAACGATTTTGGCCAAGCACAAAAACTTCGATGTATTTGGCTGTTTATTGGTCTCAATTGTCACAGCGATTGGCGGTGGTACCGTGCGAGATGTGATCTTAGATAGGCATCCACTATTTTGGATGATGGATATGAGCTATCTGACAGTCATTACCATAGCTTCTATAACGACGCAGATATTTTTTCATCCCAACTCAAGGCGGGTTGATAAGTTTTTAAAACTCACTGATACCATTGGGCTATCAGCTTTTACGCTAATCGGTATCAAAGTTGCCGATAGCATGGGCGCTAATGTGCCCGTAGCCTTGCTATTAGGTGTTATTACGATCATTGTCGGTGGCATCATTCGCGATATGATCTGTAATGAGATTCCGCTGGTACTACAACAAGAGATCTATATCAGTGCCGCTTTAGCTGGCGGTATTTTGTACTTCGCTTTGTACAATTTGGGGGTAGCAGTTTGGGTTGCAGATATCTGTACTATGAGTGCTATCTTTAGCATCCGTATGTTGGCTATTCGCTACGATTGGCAGTTCCCATCCTTAGAATGGCGGCGTTAGACTCTTAGTTTACTAAAGCCAAATCTTTGACCATCAGCTGTAAGCTGCGTTTACCATTCCATTCATTGACATCGAGCTCAAAGAGGATATGTACCTTTTCGGCGCGGTAATCCCAGACATCGGTATCAAAATTAAAATAAATAGCATCGATAGGATACTGCACACCAGGATAGCGTAAGGAGAGTTTGAGATGCTTGTCTTTGAGTATCTTGAAGCTTAATACTTCAAAGACGCCATCGAATATTGGCGCGGCAAAGCCATGTCCCCAGATACTCGCGTCGGCCAACTCATCAGCGAACCATAAGCTAAAGTCGCTTGCTTGCAGCTCACCATCGGTGAATTTTTGCTCAGCGAAAACCTCTTGATCCAGCTCCGCCAATACCTCATCAAAAGCGGCGACAAACTCATCAAAATTGCGACGTTTAATCGTCAAGCCAGCGGCCATCGCATGACCACCAAAGTGGGTAATAAGCTCGGGGTTTTGCTCAGCGACTTGCTCAATAGCGTCGCGAATATGCACCCCAGCGATGGAGCGCGCCGAGCCTTTAATTGCGTCGTCGTCTCCCGTACGTTCGGTATCTGCAGGAGCAAAGACAATACTGGGCCGATAGTGACTTTCTTTTAGGCGGCCTGCGACGATACCGATGACGCCTTGATGCCAGTCGTCCTGATAGAGCACTAAGCTGCGCTTGGTAGCAGTGGCTGGCCCAGCACCTACGGTTGGTTTTGTTTTGACTGTAGGGGCGATAATAGTATCATCGCTGCCTTCTAGATCAGTCTCTAGAGTATTGTCAGCTGCGCTATCATTCTCTAAATCCTTAATAATTTGATCAGCCTGCGCCCGCATCTCGCCCTCGACTTGTCGGCGACTGCGATTAAGTCGCTCAAGATCATGTGCTAAGCGCTGGGCTGTCCCCCAGTCATCGGTCAATAAGCACTCAATACCGATGCGCATATTGTCCATACGTCCCGCTGCATTGATCCGTGGCCCCAATACAAAGCCAAAGTCCTGCGCATGCAGCTGCTTAGGGTCACGTCCTGCTTGCTCAAGCAAGGCTAAAATACCGATGCAGCAGCGCCCTTGGCGAATGGCATTTAGCCCATGATGGACAAGGATACGGTTATTTTTATCGAGTACGCCGACATCAGCAATAGTGCCGAGCGCTACTAAGTCTAGATATTGACTGACTTGCACCGCCGGTTTACCCGCTTCACGTCTAAGCTTTGCAAGCCTGCCTAAGACATAAAACGCGACACCGACTCCTACCAAAGCCTTACTATCAAAGCTGCAGTCTAGCTGATTAGGGTTAACCACTGCTTCAGCCGGCGGCGTCGCTTTGGTCGTTAGATGATGATCGGTAATGATAACGGTGATACCGTCCGCTTGCGCGCGGGCAACACCCTCATGACTTGAGATACCATTATCAACGGTAACAATCAAATCAGGCTGATAAGTCTCAATGCCTAATTCGACAATCTCAGGCGTTAGACCATAGCCGTACTTAAAGCGATCGGGCACTAAGAAATCGACTTGCGCGCCCATCTGAGTTAACGCACGCATCATCAGCGCCGTACTCGTTGCACCGTCACAGTCAAAGTCGCCGACGATTAAAATGCGCTTGCCCTCGTCGATAGCTGCATCTAATAAGCGCACTGCTTGTGTGACGCCATGCAAGTCTTCAGCAGGCAGCAAACCTGAAAGCTGAGTCTCAAGCTCTTCAGGCTGCATGATACCTCGGCCGGCATATAACCGAGCCAGGGTGAAAGACTGAGCAGCGAGCGCTTGCAGCGCGATGGGTAGCTCGTCGATACGAGCACCAGTAAAGCGGGGAGTTAAATTTAGCATAGCGGTATTCTACTGGCTTTAGTAGAGGGTCACAATATTAATTTTTATCTTACGACCACTTATCGTTTGAATAATCTGCTGCATAGCTGTTAGAGAAAAACTTATGATAGCAGTTACAAAAACCGTGCATTTTTGCGCTACTTTTCTGCAATTTGCTACAAAGCTATGATTGTACAGTGCAGATATTTCCTTAAACTATAAATTAACTTTTTTGTTTCCACTTTTAACTATTCACCCTATTATAAGGATAATTTATGAAAACGACGCCAAAAGCTGAAAAACTTCCTAACACTATTGATCCCAACTTAGACCTCGAACAAGTCAGAAAAGAGTGCTTAAAATTAGTCAAAAAACGTGCGAAGTTTTCAGCCGGTGTAGCGGTTGTGCCTGTACCGTTTTTTGATGTTGCTGTTGATGCAGGTATGCTCACTCAGCTCATCCCTGAGATTAGTGAGCGTTTTGGCCTCATCGAAGACCGCAAATCAGCCATTGATCTAGAGTCGCGTGAGGTACACTGGAGCGCTATCAGAGATCGGACCGTTGACTTCGCAGGTTTAATGGCCACTCGCGGTATCGTCAAAAAGACCGTTCAAGGCTTCGGCGGCCGTATCGCAGCAAAACAAGTGACGAAGTTTGTACCATTAGGCGGGCAACTCGTTGCAGCGACTATGGGCTACACTATCTTCAAAAAAATTGCCTCTGATCATGTTGAGGATTGCTACAAACTTGCCAAAGAGATTCAGCAAAAACAAAGCAGCAAAAACGTCTAAACCATCAGTTAAATCATTAATGACTAGATACTTGCAACCATATCGCCAGTTAAGCGTCGCTTAGCTGGTTTTTTATATCTCATGTATAAAGCTTGCCACTATTAATTAAAAACCAGTCGTGCTATTTTGCCTATTACAAATTCAGCTTAAAGGACTAAATAATGAAAAAACTTGTACTCTCCACTACTATGCTAGCGGCTCTTGCTCTAACAGGCTGCGCTTCTACTGGCGCTACTAGCAATTCAGGCGATGCTATCGGTACCGCCAATGAGATCGGTATGAATGTCTTCAAAGCCGCTATTGATAACCAATGCCGTAGCCAAATCGAAAACCAAAATGCGTGGCGTATTGCTAGTGCGGCGATGAGTGATGAGCAAGAAGAAGCGGTTAAATCTCGGGTATGTGGCTGCGTCAGTGAGCAAGCACCGCAGCAAGTGACTCTCGTTGAATTAGGTAATGCGGCAATAGATCCAAGCTATCGTACGCAACTGGTCACTCGAGTCGTCGCAAAATCGCTACAAAGCTGCTATGGCAGTATCGTCGGCTAAGCGGTTACAAACCGCGTCATTGTGCAAATAAACTAGATGACTTAGGGTATCAAGGCGCTGCGCCTTTTGTTCATGGTATTGCCAGCGGTGACCCTCTATATGATAAAGTAATATTATGGACACGCATCACCAATGACGGTAGCATCAATGCCACTAGCATCCCTGTTGGCTATGTCGTTGCGACTGATCCAGAGCTACAAAACGTCATAGCTAGAGGTAAAAGCCGAACCACTGCTGAGACTGACTTTACAGTAAAAGTGGATCCTAAACTGCCTGAGCCTAATACCACTTACTACTATCAGTTTGAGGCTTTAGGCTACGCTTCTCCTGTCGGCCGCACCCGCACTATCCCTAATGCTGATCTGCCAGCAAGCGAAGTTGATCGCGTACGCTTGGCAATAGTGTCTTGCTCTAATTATGGCTATGGTTATTTTAACGGTTATGCCGATATCGCTAAGCAAGCGGATATCTCGGCAGTCCTGCATTTGGGCGATTACATTTACGAGTATCCAGAAGGTTTTTATCGCGACAACGATTTGAAAGACGAGCGACCAATTTTCCCTGAGAATGAAATTATAAGCTTAGAAGATTATCGCCTGCGTTACGCTTGTTATCGTACTGACATTGACCTACAAGAGTGTCATCGTCAGCATCCGTTTATCGCAGTTTGGGATGATCACGAAATCGCCGATAACTCATGGAAAGGCGGTGCCAGATTCCATTTTCCTAGTAAAGGCAGCTATATAGAGCGCAAGATGTCAGCGGTGCGCGCGTATCATGAGTGGATGCCGATTCGCGATGATGATAGCAATGAGCTAGATAGTCAACTGCGTATTTATAGACGTTTTGAGTTTGGTAAGCTGTTTGACTTAAATATGTTAGACACTCGTATCTTTGGCCGTGAGAAGCTTGACGCCTCTGCTAGCAATGAGCCTGAGCGTCAACTGCTCGGACTTGAGCAAGAAAACTGGCTCTATCTAAACCTAATGGATGGTAAAAATCGCGGCGCAGCTTGGCAAGTGCTAGGTCAGCAAGTAATTTTAGCGCCATTTATGGGAGCGTCTGCAACCAACTCTGGTGATATTTGGAACGGCTATGCTAGTGCTCGTAATCGTTTATTAGACTTTATTGAAGATAACAATATTGACAATACCGTCGTACTCACTGGCGACTATCATGCCTCATTTGCCTTTGATGTGGCCAAAAACCCTTTTGAGCCTAGCAGCTATAATCCAGGCACTGGAGAAGGCTCGCTGGCGGTAGAGTTCGTCTGTCCGGCTTTAACGTCATTAGCTTTACCTGAGGATAACTCCGGCCCAGAAGCCAATCCGCACCAAAAATTTAATAATCAAGTTGATCATGGCTACATGCTTCTTGATATCACTGAGCAAGCCTTTGGCTGTGAATGGTACTATACCGATACCTTAAAAGAGCGCAACGATAGCACTCGCTTTGCCAAAGGCTTAGTCACGCAAACATCAACGAATCATTTGGTAGATAGCTCACAAGCTCGAGCTATTATGGACTCACCCGCTCTGGCCTCCAAAGACAAAGCTGTCGCAGTAAAAAAGGTTTGATTCGAGTGTATTAAAACCAAGCGACGATCAAGTCACAATAAAAGAGGTGCGCTAAACAATTAGTGCACCTCTTTTTTGTAGACTCTATAGAAACTCTCTAGACAACGCTACTCTAAAACCTTCAAGCGCTTAGAGCTTATCGGCATCAGTAATAACCGTATCAGGACCTACAGCTGCCGCCATCGGTAGTACTTTACTACGGCGGAAATACTTAGAATGCGTATTTATGATCTCATTAACACTATCGATGAGATCTTCAATCACGTCGTCATAAAGACCGTGATGCAGCTCAGTCTCAAAATCAGTAAAGGGATGCTTACGCGCCGCCGCTCTGACATCAGTAATGCCTTGTTTGCTATAAAACACATTGACACTACCGTCACTATTTAGCACACAAATCAGCTCTCCCTCATCAATCATCATATCGAAACGCTGCGGCGTAAAAATATAATCATCGACGTCGAGTAACTCTTTTTCGATTCCTTTTTTAAATAACGCTTTGACGTCCATTATGGTTATACTCCTAGAATAATTTATTGAAAATCTTATTTTTTAGCTAAAGTCTGTATAAGCCGGAGCTTCAGCTACCTTTATCAAACGATACTTTATCAATTTATTCTATAAAATGAACTCGCTATTTTTAAGGTAAAAAATGTAAAACTGCGTTTATAGTTAGTAAGAATAGCCGCTCTTCGTTATATCGAAATATCGGGTTTTCAACTTCGCATACTTCTAAATCAAATGCGCCTTGAGCTCTAGCACTTTATCGCGTGTCTTAGCAGCATCCTCAAACTTGAGGTCACGCGAGAACTGCTTCATTAGCTTCTCAAGACGGTTGATCTCTTTAGCCAGCAGATCAGGGCTTCTGAGTATACTGATATCGACATCCGGCAGATTGCTCTTAACTGGAATCGCTTGATTGTCGTTAGCATCAAGCTCTTCACCGGTATCGATTTTATCAGTGACACTACGGCGCGCACCTTTTGGCGTGATGTTATGCTCCACATTAAAGGCGATTTGCTTTTCGCGGCGGCGATCGGTCTCCTCTATCGCCTTTTCCATACTTGGCGTCATACTATCGGCGTAAAGAATCGCTTTACCGTTTAGGTGGCGAGCAGCGCGGCCAATGGTCTGAATAAGGGAGCGCTCAGAGCGCAAAAAGCCTTCTTTATCGGCATCAAATATCGCCACCAATGACACTTCTGGCATATCGAGCCCTTCACGCAGCAGGTTAATGCCGACGAGTACATCATGGACACCCGTACGCAGCTCATGAATGATTTGCATACGCTCAACGGTATCGATGTCGGAGTGCAAATAGGCCACCTTAATATCGTATTCTTTGAGATAGCTGGTGAGATCCTCCGCCATGCGTTTGGTCAAAGTGGTAATCAATACGCGCTCATCCAGCTCGCGGCGTTTGGTAATCTCTGAGAGCACATCATCGACCTGCGTGAGCACGGGACGAATCTCAATCTCAGGATCAATCAAGCCTGTTGGTCGCACCACTTGCTCGACGACTTGCTCGCTGTGCTCAAGCTCGTATTGCGCCGGGGTCGCACTAACATAAATGGTCTTGGGCTTGATGCGCTCCCACTCTTCAAACTTCATCGGCCGATTATTCATCGCGCTTGGCAGACGAAAGCCGTAATTCACCAAGTTCTCTTTACGCGACCTATCACCTTTATACATCGCGCCGACCTGCGAGACAGTCACATGCGACTCGTCGATAAACAGCAGCGCATCTTCTGGAATATAATCAAACAACGTTGGCGGCGCCTCACCCCAAGGACGACCAGATAGATGCTGCGAGTAGTTCTCAATACCATTACAGTAGCCGAGCTGCTGAATCATCTCTAGATCATACTGCGTGCGCTCTTTGAGGCGCTGCGCTTCAATCAGTTTATTATTATCACGAAAGTACTCAAGACGCGGTTCAAGCTCAGCACGAATGGTCTCGCTGGCGGCCTCAAGGCGATTACGCGGTGTCACATAATGCGACTTGGGATAAATGGTAATCCGTGGCACACTGCGCACGGTTTTGCCTGTCAAAGGATCGAACCAAGTGATTTTTTCGACCTCGTCATCAAACAGGTGAATACGAATCGCCAGCTGCTCAGACTCCGCAGGATAGATGTCAAGTAGCTCCCCGCGCAAGCGATACGTACCACGGCCAAAATCCAGCTCGTTACGCGTATACTGCATCTCAACCAAACGCTTAATCGTCGCGGTGCGATCTATCTTATCGCCGACGACGACGTGCAAGAGCATTTTGAGATAACTCTCCGGATCGCCCAGACCGTAAATACAAGAGACGGATGCGACGATAATAGCATCCCGGCGCTCAAGCAATGCCCGCGTTGCCGACAGACGCATCTGATCAATATGATCATTAATGGCGCTGTCTTTTTCGATAAAGGTATCACTTGCCGCGACATAAGCTTCGGGCTGATAATAGTCATAATAGCTGACAAAATACTCAACAGCGTTATTCGGGAAAAAGGCTTTAAACTCGCCATATAACTGCGCCGCCAAAGTTTTATTATGCGCCATGATAATCGTTGGGCGCTGGCACTCACTAATCACCTTAGCCATGGTATAAGTCTTACCCGAACCCGTCACGCCAAGCAGCAGCTGCTCATCCATATCAGCATTGATACCTTTAACGAGCTTTTCAATCGCCTGCGGTTGATCGCCTGCAGGCTCAAAGTCGGTGACCATCTCAAAGGCGCGGCTCGATATTTGCGTCCCTGACGCATTGACACCACTGATCTCAGCTTCGCCTTGTAGCTGAGTGGCTAATTGATTTAACTGGCGCGACGAGCGCGGTTCGGGCATACGCATATTAGCTTTCTTCTTTTTTAAGTTTACAATTATGTGGGGGCTTTATACCTGTTTTTAAAGGTTATTTGCTGGCCTTGATGCTAGTAATTTGGTGTTAATTACAGACCATAATCACTGACTATCAAAGCTGATATTCAGCTATCAGTTATGAGTGAGTATTGATAAGAAGCTCATTAAGATACTTTGTTAAATCAAAGGCTGCTGCCCCGCTTAGGTAATCAAAGATTATCTATAAGGCTTTTTTAGGCTGTTATATTTACAAAGCTTTTCATGCTTAACAAAGCCATTACATGACCACCTAATAAAGCCTAACGCTCATGGGTTCCATACCTTTAATAAGCTGTTATTATTAGTATCGAAAGTTGATAAGAAAACGCTGACTAAGAGCTTTAAACTAAGAGTCTAAAAATTTAGTCGGTTATTAGATAACAATTAAATATAATCAAAAATGGAGTAATCTATGAGAGAACGTTATGCAAGTGGTATAAATGATGATACTGCCAAAAAAATGGTTGAGCTGTTAAACTCTAATCTAGCCAACTTGATTGATTTGAGTATGGATAGCAAGCAGTGCCATTGGAACTTACAAGGTACTGGATTTATCGGGGTGCATCAGTTATTAGATGAAACTTATGAGCGTCTGACAGAAGCTTTTGATACTGTCGCTGAACGTATTGTCATTTTGGGCGGCAAAGCAAATGGCATCTCTAAGCGTGTCGTTGAAGATTCTATTTTAGAAACTTACCCAACTGACATTACTGAAGTTGAGCAGCATGTTCGTGAGCTGACCAATCGTTATAAGACTATTGCAGCTTCACTACGTGAAGGTATCGATACAGCTGGTGATGCAGGCGACGAAGATACTGCGGATTTATTAACCGAAGTTAGCCGTACTATCGATAAAGATGCTTGGTTCATCGGTGCTAATGCGCCTAAAAAATAGTATTTCTATCACTGTTATTTGCTAAGTTATAGAATACAAAAAAAATCGCCTAGATGGCGGTTTTTTTTGGTTTGATACTTTTTTGGTTTGATACTAGGGTTATTTAGCTTCGCACTGGATCTGGAGAGCTTTTATGGGGCGCTATGGTTTTGGCATTAGGCGCAGATAGCGTCAGGATGGCCTCTTGAAATATCTTATTGGCACGAAACTGGCTCTCGATGCTCTCAAAGATCTGCGCGATACTCTCTTCTCTTTGATTACCTCTGACATCTACAGCCGCTACCATAAATATCTTTTTTGGTCCCACCCATTCTAAATGTAAGTAAGAGACGCTATCGACTCCTTCATGTCTCAAAAGCTCGCTTAATACATAATCATGCGTACTATCTGAAACTTTATACCCCACCAAAAAGTCGCGATTACGACTGATCAAAAATATCGCCACAGCGCCCAATAACACGCCCACGATAATGGAACCTAACGCATCCCAAAAAGCCTGCCCGGTATAGACGTGCATGCCCATTGCCGCTGCCGCGATAACTAGACCAGTAACCGCCGCTAAGTCCTCAAAAAACACCCCGCGCAAAGTGGGGTTAGAAGTCTCAACCACATAACCAATAGCGCTAACCTCGATAGCCTAACCTTGCTTTTTACTTTGCAAATAAGCTTGCACTAACGAGAAGCCCTCAAGTACAAAAGCCACTGCCAAAATAATAAAAGCGATCGTATAATTGGTCTCAGCTTCTGGTGCATTCCATTCGGTAATACCTGTATAAATAGAGACAATGGAGCCTGCCATAAACACGCCAAAAGCCGCTATCATCGACCACACATAAGCTTCTTTACCATAGCCTAACGGATGACTTTTATCCGCAGGTTTGACGGCTTTTTGCTCAG
The DNA here is from genome assembly GCF_040309765.1 of Psychrobacter sp. TB20-MNA-CIBAN-0197. Taxonomy (NCBI): domain Bacteria; kingdom Pseudomonadati; phylum Pseudomonadota; class Gammaproteobacteria; order Moraxellales; family Moraxellaceae; genus Psychrobacter; species Psychrobacter sp. TB20-MNA-CIBAN-0197. The sequence continues at coordinate 20,840 of NZ_JBEOPC010000027.1, read as the reverse complement.
CGACTAATAAAAAAACACCATTGCCCGTATCCGCCCATGAGTGCGCCGCCTCCGCTACCATAGACGCCGAGCCGGTGATAAAAGCGGCAACGGACTTAGCAATAGCGATCAAAAAGTTAGCGCCAATAGCAATCAAAACCGTAATCACCGAGCTAGACTTTTTATCTTTATTATCAGGATCTGGTTCAGGCTTTTGCGCGTTTGGTTTATGACGCGTCAGCTCTGGACCACCTAAGTGTAATTGCGGGTTGGCGACGGAGGGTTTTAGACTCATAAGGAACTCTATAGCATGGGTTAAAAGTTTAAAGGCTGAAAAGATTATTATCTATATTATAGAGACTAAAATAAATTAACCTTTATTCTTTTACAGTAGCTCATCCGTTAACTGATGGTAACTTTTGACGATGTTACTTAGATTCTGGGTTACTTAGATTCTGGGTTGGTCTGCGTATTTTCAGCTGTGCGGGTCAACTCTCCGACTTCTTTACTGATATCGCAACTAGGACGATGTGCGCTTTGCATACGCATCTCTTTTCGCTCTAATGCTGCATCAGCGCGGCATTGTTGGCTCTCGTTTTTGATTTCTAGCGGCGGTACAGGCGTAGGCTTGCCGTTATCGTCGATCGCGACCATGGTAAAGTAGCAGCTATTGGTATGGCGGATCGTCCGCGCGCGTACATCTTCAGCTTCGACTCTGATACCGACCTCCATTGAGGTGGTACCGACGTAATTAACACTAGCGGCAAACGTGACGAGCTCGCCGACATAGATAGGCTCACGGAACATCACCTGATCGACCGATAGCGTGACAACGTAGCTACCACTGTAGCGACTGGCGCAGGCATAAGCGACCTGATCGAGCATTTTGAGCAAGTCACCACCGTGGACATTACCGATGAAGTTGGCCATGTCTGGAGTCATCAGTATCGACATATAAAGTTCGTGGTTTAAAGGGGCTTTTTTGGCGGTGGAGCTGGTGTTGAACTGAGCCATAGTGATCCTTAGTTACTGTGCGGAAGTCATTGTGAAAGTGTCATTGTGGTTTGTTGTGCAAAGTTTATTTGTCATTTATACAGTAGGCGATTATTTAGTGCAAATCGATAAAACCAAAAAAACGGCTTAACCTAAGTTAAACCGCCGTTATTAATCGCTCAAGAAATTAAGCTGTAGCCGCTTTATTTAGCCAGCGAAAACGATATGCTAACCAAGCTGTGCCCGCACTGACTGAACCAGTTAAAAAACCGCCCCAAGTAAAGTCTACCAAGGCAGTATCTAGCGTATAGCCTTTAAATAAGGCCAAACTGGTAAAGTCATAAGTACCGTATGCCATTAAGCCAAGTAAGCCGCCCAATAAGAAAATATGCCCGATAGAAGCTTCTGCTTTTATTTGCGGATAAAGAACAATAATACATAAAGCTAAGATATAGAACATATAGAACACAGCCGCCGCCATCATATTTGGCTCATTCGCTAAAAGATGACCGATACGCTCTTCATAAAACAGCCCTTTCATCGTTGACAGCCAGACAAAATCCACGCCCAAAAACATAGCAACAGCAACGAGATAAACAAACGTATAGCCCATAACAATATCCTTTTATCATACTACACATAGATTTTCACTGCCCCTATGTCTAGCCTATTTTATTTGCGTAATCTATTAGACTTACTACTATGCTTTAACTGTACTTCAATATAACGTCTTTAGGTTTAGTAATCGTTATGGCTTTAAGTGTCTTAATTGTAAAGCATATCAATTGTGAGTGTCTATAATTTATAAAGCTTTTATAACGATAACTATTCTAGGGCGTATTGAACATTCAAATATTAGGACTGCTGATAGATAAAATCGCACCAAACTAGGCGTAAACCGACGATAATGTCGAGGCCTTAGCTAGGTTTACAACACAGTTTGGGGTGATTTTTGCATCAGCCCTTTGGGGCGGGGCTCTTTTTTGCCAATACATGGTGAAATTGTCTATCCTAGAATGACTAGCATTCGAAAATTTCACTGCGTATTGCCTGAAAAATAGCCGCCGCCAGTGCCACATTTGAATGTTCAACACGCCCTAATGTTAGACCTCTTATACTTAAGCAAATGCAGCCGCAATGCTAGAAGCGCTACGCTGATTAATAGTACTGTCCATGGGCTTGTTTATCACATCAGTTACAGGCGAATCAGAGAAATGTAAAATATCGATATTGTCAGGTTTCACCGCAGTCAGTTGGACAACGCCAATGGTGCGCTCCAAAAAGCCGCCTTCGCAGTAACAAAAATAAAACTCCCATAGACGGATAAAGGCTTCGTCATAGCCAAGTGCTTTAATCTCCTCGCGCTGCGACATAAAGGCAATACGCCAATCGCGTAAAGTATGCGCGTAGTCAAAGCCATAGTCATGCAGTTGCTTAATAACCATATCCGTCTGCTGGGTGAACTGGTTATTCAGCTCTTGATTAGAGAGCAGACAGCCGCCTGGGAAGATATGGGTCTGAATAAAATCCACTGAATCAATATAGTCTTGATAGTTTTGATCGTTAAAGGTGATGGCTTGTAGTACCATTAGTCCCGTAGGCTTAAGCAAATCATTGCACTTAGCAAAAAAGGTGGGCAAATACTCATAACCGACTGCCTCTATCATCTCAATGCTGACTAGCTTGTCATACTGTCCTGACAGATTGCGATAGTCCTCTTTGAGTAAAGTTATCTTGTCAGACAGCCCTGCCGCGTCAATGCGCGCCTGTGCTTCATCGAACTGCGCATCGGATATGGTTGTGGTCGTTACATGACAGCCGTAATGACTCGCAGCATAAATGGCAAAACCGCCCCAGCCAGTGCCAATCTCTATTACCTGATCATCGGCAGTCAATTGCAGGCGCTGACAGATAAGCGCAAGCTTATGCTGCTGAGCCTCGCTAAGGGTGGCCTCTGGGTTTTTGTAGACGGCCGAGGAGTACATCATGGTCTCATCTAAAAAACGCTGATACATATCATTGCCCAAGTCATAGTGAGCTAAGATATTGGATTTAGAGCCTGACTGGTCATTACTACGTAGCTGATGATTGGCTCTCTCAAAGGCTTTGCTTATACCGGCAAAGCGGTTCTCAAGCTTATTGAGCACTGCTATATTACGCGCCGCCAAGCGTATCAAGCCTGTCAAATCATCGGTATCCCACTCGCCATTAATGTAGCTATCGGCAAGCGCTATAGAGCCGCCAAAAAGCAGCTGACGATAGACACTGATATCATGAATCGTGAGGGTTACATGTAGAAAATGACGACCGATAGCAGAGCTACTTTTGCTATTGATAGCCTGACTACCAAAGCTATATGCTTGCGTCTGCTGAGCATAATCCTCTATTACTGTGATACCGCCAAACTGTACTCGTTTTAACGCTTGAAATATCGCCTTTCTAGCTAAAGCATTAACGCCGTTACTCACAGGTCGCAAAAGAGCGCTATCATTTAAAGTCTGACTCACACGGGCATTGATTTTCTCTAATCTACTGCTTGGCTGGCGATCGGTTGGTCGGGGTGACATCGCTATGGTATCCTCTTGTCCGTTTAAGAGAGTCGCCTATGGATCAACGCTCAATATTAATATTTTTCTTTACTACTGTTGTTCAAAGCTTTTATGTCGTTAAAAGCTATGGTCTAGATCTGTTACATCAGCTCAGTTTTAGCCGGCTGAGTGATTACTTGTTAATTATTTACTGACTGCTCACTATCTGCTAGCTTCTCATCGTAATTGATATAAGGCACTTTTTTGAATGCATAGAGTTTAAAAGCATGCCAATAGATACGAGTGAGTGAGGTGAAATTCATCAATGGATTTTGTTTTAAGCTTTGGCGGATGCTCTCTTGGGTCATCGGCTCTCCACTCATTTTTATGCCCGTTTTGAGTACTTCACCGCGCTTGTCACTGATATTGATCGCTATCCGAATATCAAAAACATCGTTTTGCTTAGTCTTATCATCAGCCTTATTGCTTTTAGACGGTTGTGGTTTGACGCTGACCTGCCAGCGATAGAGCTGATCGATAGGATTAAAGGGCGAGACATGAAAATCTTTATCATGACAAAGCTCCGTCTCCTCGCCTTTTAATAAAAAACTATAATAGTGACGCTTATCCCACGGTGTATTAGACACTTCTGCTAGTAAATGGGTGGGCGTTTGCTCACTATCAAAACCGATGTAAAAGTTCACTGGGCTAAAATAAACACCAACATTGCGGCACACTATCAAGCCAATAATTTCGCCTGTCGGCGTGCTGCCCGTTTTATCTTTAAAGACAGCATTTAAACGCTGCAACAATCCCTCTATACTTTGAACATTAGCATCAGCACTAGTATCGACATTAGCATCAGTCGCTATTTCTTGATTCGCCTGATCTAATGGCAAACCTTGCAAGTAGTCATCGGCATAAAACTGCTGTAACGCTTTATGTTTCGCTGAAAATATCGGCAAGCCTTTGATAATTGCTGCACCAAAGGGAAGTTTATTGAACAGTTTTGCGCTATGAGTATGGTTATTTTGAAGCTGCATGCTTGCGACTTCTGGTAATCCATCACCTGCTGCCAAAGCGCTAATATTGACGCCCCAATAACGATACGGATAGATAAATTTATGCACACTCGGTAATAGGCGACTGTGCCACGTTGTGCCATGAAACAGCTGATGGGTAAATTGACTATTAGACGAGTGGTCTCTTTTAGGCATTAAGCGCTCTTTCATTTATGTTTACTGCTGTGAAGGACTCTAGCCAACAGACCGTGCTTTTTTGTTTTAGCAGCGGTTAGAACTTTAGGCTTAGCTGCTATCGATGCGATATAAGCAAGCAATTCTTGATTGGTCTCCGCACTAAGCAGTTGGCGATTGTCTAATTTGTGCCTAGATTTATCCGCTCTGACTGGTATGTCTTTATAGACAAAGGGCGTATGCGCCGACTCACCATGTGGCAAATGACTGGCGTCAACCTCGTCTTTGATGTCAATCTGACTACCTAAAGACTGACAAACTCGCAAGCCACTGCGCACGCCATCTTCGTGAAAACCGTTGAACCAATAAGCGCCGCAAAAGTGCGTGTGCAAACCACTACTAGAGATGGTTGACCACTGCTTTTGCGCCTCTATCATCGGCTTGTCAAACACCGGATGGCTATAATCAATTGTCTTGATGATTTGGGCGCTGTCAATCTTGTGATTAAGAGTGACCAGATAATTGTGCTGCTTCGTCAGCCTTTGTAAGATATTCATATGATACGTCAGTACTGGCTTCGCAGAAGTTTGCTCGACTGTGTTATCCGTCTTGCCATCGGCATCAAGCAAGTAGTTCCAACTCGCCCAAGCCAATGGTTTATTGGGCAGGACGCTAGTATCGGTATGCAACACAGCTGTGTTAGAAGTAAAGCGAAAATGACTTAAGACCTCAGTCTCATCGCTAGTCGCATCTTGCAAAATCTTTAAAGCAGTATCGGCGTGACACGCAAAAATCACCTCATCAAAGTCTAAACTTTCTATACTCTTGCCATTACTCATCTTCAAAGTCACTTTAGCGTCAGTACTGTCAGCTTTGTTGTCCTTATTACGAGTGACCGACTGTACGGGAGAGTTGACTCGCACTTGCCCGCCTTTTTTAACAAAGCGCGTCACCAACTTATTAACATATTGCTTAGAGCCGCCTTTAATCGTGAACCACTGCGGGCGATTGACCACGTCTAGCAGACCATGATTATCAAAGAACTGCGCAAAGAAGACTAACGGGAAATCTTGTACGTCTTCTAAGCTCGTTGACCAAATAGCTGACACCATAGGCAGCAGGTAGTTATCAGTAAATAATTTTCCGTAACGTTTACTGGCTAAATACTCGCTCAAGGTTTGCTGAGTGTAGCGAGTGACCGCTTCGCCATTGCTGCGAGCCGCTTCAAAATCCTGACGCAGCTGCTTCATCTGCTTGTTAAATTGCAATGTATCTTGCACAAAGCGCCAAAACTTCGGGCTGATAATATTTTTACGCTGCGATAGCAAGGTATTGATGGTATGACCGTTATACTCAAAGTTGCGGGCAACGTTTTTGACCGAAAAGCTCATATCTGTCGATTGAAACGGCACTTGCAGCTCATGCAACAGACGAAAAAAATTTGGATAAGTGCGCTCATTAAAGACAATAAAACCGGTATCAATCGCACTTTTTTCTGCCTGACTTTTTTTACTAAACCTAGACTTTGACTTTTTGCCGTCTTGTAATGCCACATCGATAGTATTGACGTGACCACCGATATAATCATTAGCTTCAAAGACGGTAACGTCGTGCTCTTCTACTAAATAGTGCGCGCAAGTGAGTCCTGAGACGCCTGAACCGATAATGGCAATATGTTTTTTAGTTTTACCATTCTTTTGGCGATTATCATCGCTAGTACTACTCTGTGCGGCGGTTACAGCGTTACGGCGAAACAACGGCATGCCTATTATCCTTTAGACTTTTTTAATATATTTGACTGTCTTGATGTACGTAGCTCTCTGGCGACTCACTTATGACTTTTTGTACAGCTGCTTACTGACTTGCTGCCACGCCACATCAGGCAGAGTGCCTAAAGTTTTTAGTGGCAAAGTTAGTTTTTTTGGAAACTCAATGACTTCGTGCTCAGCTTCGATACCATCACGAATGGCTTGACTGGCTTGCTGAGGAGTCTGCAAAAACGGCATCGGAAAATCGTTTTGCTCAGTCATCGGCGTATCGACAAACCCTGGCACAACTAAGCTGACCGCGACATCAAATGGTGCAAGACTGATTTGCAACGTTTTCATAAGATAATGAATCGCCGCCTTAGAGCTGCCATAAGCTTCTGCGCGAGCAAAAGGCACATAAGCAGAGGCCGAGCCTAGACCGACTAGGCGACCTTTTGAGGCGATAAGTTTAGGTAGCACGCCTTCGATAGCGTGCGAGAGTGTGCCCATATTGACTGACATCACTTTCATGAAGCTTTCGCTGTCAAAGTTCGGCATATCTAAGTACTCGCAAGCCCCCGCGCAGCAAATTGCTAGGTCAATGGTATCTAGCTTCTCAAAAGCCGCGATGACCGCTTCTCTATCCATCAAGTCCAAATCTATGGGTGTCGCGCCTAAACTTTTGAGTTCCGCTAAAGCCTCATCATCGCGCCCTACCGCGTAGACGTGCTGATCCTTTGCTAAATAGTCTTTTGCAAGTTGCATACCTATACCTGAGGTCGCACCTGTGATTACGATATGCAGTCTTTCAGTCGTTGTTGCCATTACACTAGTCCCTTTTTAATGATGATTGCATTCTCACTATTAACCCATAGTTGTTTTAGCAATAGCTGAGTTTATAATAGCTAAATAATACAAATAAAAGTTATCGTTATTGTTGTAACTTCGCAAACGTAAAATAAAAGTTAGATATGGTTATTCAGAGTCTGACTTTGCCAAAGACCATAAATTTTCTGTTACTAGTGTGGTAGGACAGCCTACCGTCTACATGCTACAATAAAGCCGCTACTCGCGCTTATTGAGGCGCGTGGACACAGCGATAATTCTACTTTTATAGTGACACTTCTAATAACGACCATTTAATAACGGCGTTTCTATCCTATCTCTATTTTCTATTCAGACTTATTAAGGATTTTTTATGAGCGAGCTGCAACTATCTGACCGCGTTAATGGCATCAAACCTTCACCAACTCTTGCTATTACCAACAAAGCCAAAGAGCTAAAAGCGGCTGGTAAAGACATTATCGGTTTGGGTGCAGGCGAGCCAGATTTTGATACCCCAGAGCACGTCAAGCAAGCGGCGATTGAAGCGATTAATAATGGCTTTACTAAATACACTGCCGTTGACGGTACGCCTGAGCTAAAAAAAGCCATCATCGACAAGTTCAAGCGTGATAATGACATCAGCTATGAGCCAAATGAGATCCTAGTATCGGTAGGTGGTAAGCAGTCGTTCTTTAATTTAGCGCAAGCCTTTATTAATCCAGGCGATGAAGTCATTATTCCAGCACCATACTGGGTCAGCTATCCTGACATGGTACTTATCGCTGAAGGTAAGCCGGTCATCGTAGAATGCCCTGCTGAGCAAGATTTCAAGATCACCGCTGAGCAATTAGAAGCTGCCATCACTGACAAAACCAAAATGCTGGTGCTAAACAGCCCCTCTAACCCAACTGGCATGATTTACACTTTAGACGAGTTAAAGGCGCTGGCTGAAGTGCTGAAAAAGCATCCGCAAGTTTATGTGGCCTCAGATGATATGTATGAGCACATTCGCTGGACGGGAGATAAGTTCTATAATATCTTAAACGCCGCTCCTGAATTAAAAGAGCGCGCGATTATCTTAAATGGTGTATCAAAAGCGTATGCCATGACCGGCTGGCGTATCGGTTATGCCGGTGGTCCTGCCAAGCTGATTGGCGCGATGAAAAAAGTACAATCGCAGTCGACCTCTTGCCCAACCTCTATCAGTCAAGTAGCAGCAGCTGCCGCTATTAGCGGCGATCAAAGTGTCCTAACACCTATGGTCGATGCGTTTGAGAAGCGCTGCGACTTAGTTGTCGACGGTCTAAATGCGATTAAGGGTATTACTTGCCTGCGCCCTGACGGTGCCTTCTATGTCTATCCTAATATTAAGCCTTTGATTAAAGCAGCTGGTCTATCTTCGTGCACCGAGTTCTCAGAATGGTTGCTTGAGAAAGTTGGCGTCGCGGTAGTCCCTGGCGATGCATTCGGTTTAGGCGGCTTTATGCGTATCTCTTACGCCACTGATGAAGCGACTTTAAAAGATGCCCTGTCGCGTATTGAATCGGCGGTTGCTGATTTGGATGTTGCAGAGTAATTAGCCAATCTAAACGTGAGCAGCATTGAGCAAATTTGATGATTTAGCAAAAAGACGTCTATTAAAGACGTCTTTTTTGTGGCTACGGCATACTCGCCAATAGTGTCAAGCACTAAGGCGTACCCTAGCTGTCAGAAGAAGAATAAGCCTTAATTTTGCCAATTTAGCTAAAATTTGCATTAAAAAATAAAAAAGGCTTGACGTATTTTTTATCTTTGCTAGAATACGCTCCACTTAGCAGCAACTCATTGTCTAAATAAGTCGTTGTTAAGCTCGTTATGAGCATAAACACTCATAGCTTATTCCTCAATAGCTCAGTTGGTAGAGCGTCGGACTGTTAATCCGTGTGTCCCTGGTTCGAGCCCAGGTTGAGGAGCCAAATTTTTGACTATTAGTCAATCGTTAGCTGGTTATCTACGAATATCTTAATGACCAGCTAATCTGTTTTGTTGAATCACTTTGATTCAATTATGGCATTTGCCAAGACCCTTATCTTTTTGATAAGGGTTTTTTTATGACTGATATCTTACATTTTTGACCCTTTGCACAAATCGCTAGAGACTTTAGACGAGGTTTAAAGAGTTCAAAAATATTGCGCTTAAAGGTTGACAGTCTCAAGTGACTTGGCTAAAATATGCCACACATAACGCGAACTACTTAGCAAACACTGCTAATTTAAGTTTAAAGTTATACCCTTTTATTCCTCAATAGCTCAGTTGGTAGAGCGTCGGACTGTTAATCCGTGTGTCCCTGGTTCGAGCCCAGGTTGAGGAGCCATATTCTATAAAGAGGCCTTCATCATGATGTGATGGGGGCTTTTTTATGTGCGTTATTTTCTGGCTTAGCTATTTTTTTGCGCTATTTTATTGTATGGTAAGACAGATAGCTGGTTTATTTAGATAGCGTGTTTTAGAGAGCTTTTTTGCTAGTGCTGATGACTCCTATATACTGATTACCATTATGAATAGCGCAGCGCACTTATAGCATTGCACACTCTAAAGTCGGCTATCTTTTTTCTTAATATTAGGGCGTGTTGAACATTCACAAATGCGCACTGCTGATCGCTAAAATAGTTCTAGTCTAAGTGAAAATTGCAGGTAATGCTTATTGCATTGGCTAGATTTTCACAACGACTAGGGCGATTTTAGCATCAGCCCTAACTACAACAACAGGGACAGGACTATTTTTTGCCGCTTTATTGATAAAAATAGACGCTTAGAACGACTAAACTTACTATTTTTATCTGCAAATCGACTAAAAAATAGTCTCTGTCAGTGCCATGGTCGAATGTTCAACACGCCCTATTATCCCTACTCACTAAAAGTAATGGTTTATTATGATACCTGTACGCATAAAAAATAAATTCTCTGATCATCCCCAAAAAATCATGCGTCCGATTAGCATTCGCCTCTCTGAGGAAATGATTGAGCTATTACAGTCTACCTCTTCAGAGCTTGGCTTTAAGCGCATTCAGGGGCTGATTCGCTTGTATATACGCCAAGGGTTGGATCGCGACCATCAAGACTATACTTTGGCGCATGATGAGGTGTTTATTGAGTCCTTACGTAAGCGCGGCGTTAGTCAGCGTATTATCGATGAGGCTATTGTGGTGACTCATAATAACAATATCACCCATCCTCTATCTGAGCTACAAGACGATGATAAGTGATGAGGGCGACCTCTATCGTTAGACGATATCGTTAACGCCTACTCAAAGACTCAAAAAAAGCTAAGTTTGCTTAATCGCGCTTAGCTTTTTTTATGTCATATTCTTGATCATTTATCCTTGGACTGACAACTCTTTAGTCTCACCCCCTCTAAACGCTACCCTTTTTTCTAATTTCTCAGACTCTTTATCGCAAAATGCTTTTGATAAACAAAGATAATTAAACCCACAGCGCACATAAACAAGGTATATTAAAGCTAAACAGCCTTCACTGATCTGAAAATAATAACTATCCAACTAAACGCTATAAGGAGAGAGGTGATGAACAAGAGAGAAATAAGGAAGTTAGCCGTTGTACTCTTCACAGTGTCACTAAGCATGCCGGTCATCAATGGCTGCTCAATGCCGCAAAACGATCCAACGAAACAGACTATTCCTACCGACTCTGATCAATGGCAAGAAAAACTAGGCAAAACTTTTGAGCAATTATCTGAAAGCGATAGACAGCTGCTAAGCCGCTATATGCTACGCATGAAACTCAGTGATGCTTATGATTCAGGAGCGATGCCGCGCACGACAATCAGGCAAGCTTTGTTACAACAGCGCGAGTATGAACGCTTGCACCCTAATAACCCAACTGGCGAAAAAAGCCCTGTAGTCGCCACGAATCAGCCCACTGGTATCAACGCCCAGACTTATCCTATAGCGCTATTACCCGTTAAGACCAGCGATAGCGATAGCCTAAACCAGGTCAAGCTACAATTTATGCTCTCCAACCATGGTGATACCCCTATCGAGAGCTTTAAGGGTTCGTTATTGATGAAAGACGCTAAGTTAAAAGAAGGTAAAGCGTTCAATATCCCCTTGACTCAATTCGTCACTCCTATCGAGCCTGAACAGTCAGGCAAGATAATTATCGAAACAAGTATCGAGAATATCAATGTTATGCGCGCGATTAGAAACGCACAAGATGTGACGATAGAGATTAATGAAGGGACTTTGACGCTCACTGATGGACAAATATTCGAATTCGATAAAGCCTTAGAATAGTCATTGTCAAATGCATTGATATTGCAAAAAGACTGAATACGTTTATAAAAATATATTCGTAAAACGTAGCCATAAAAAAAGCCCTTATCCATTCAGATAAGGGCTTTTATGTTCACATAGAACAAATTTGGCGGAGACGGAGAGATTCGAACTCTCGAAGGGCTATGAACCCTTGCCGGTTTTCAAGACCGGTGCATTCAACCGCTCTGCCACGTCTCCATAGGTGCAACATTATAGCGACCTCAAATAAAAATGCAATAGCTGAAGCAAAAAAAACTATATTATTTTAACCATAGGCGTTTCTTGCGCGCGCAGACGTTGGTGTTCGCCAAATGCAGGCACATATCTAGCAGTCTATTGGCATAGCCCCATTCATTATCGTACCAAGCAAACACCTTGTATTGGTCGCCAACTTGCATTAATTGCTGACCATCAATAATCAGTGATTCAGGCTGATGGATAAAATCACTAGAGACTAACGGCTCATCAGTATAAGCCATAATGCCTATTAACGCTCCGTCACTAGCCGTCTGCAGGGCTTCTCTGATCGCATCGATACTGACGTCTGCACTGTCAAAGACAAAGGTGACGTCAATAGCAGCGACATCAATAGTAGGCACGCGAATAGAATGACCATTAATCTTACCAGCCATAGCAGGCAATACGCGCTCAGTGGCGGCGATACTGCTAGAAGTGGTTGGAATAATGTTGTGCCCAGAAGCACGCGCACGTCTCAGATCGCGGTGCGCTTGATCCAGCACGGTCTGATCAGCGGTGACGGCATGTATCTCTGTCATCATTGCAGAGCGCACGCCAAAGGCTTGGTCTAAAGTGTCAATCAAAGGTACTAGCGCCTGAGTGGTACAAGAAACGCTTGAAACAATAGGAAGATCATTGGTTAACTGTTCAGCATTGACGCCCATCACAATGCACGCCTCGACATCATCGAAAGGAGCCGCGCCAATAATGACCTGCTTTGCTCCGGCATCAATGTGCCGGTAAGCCTGCTCATAAGAGCGAAAATGGCCAGTACACTCTAGCACGACATCGATACCTAAGGTCTGCCATAGCAGCTGCTCAGGATTGGCCTCTGAGAGCATACGAATACAGTAAGTCCGAGTGTGTTTTGTGATACAAAGCTGAGTCTCAGTATCGCTGTGTGTGTCAGTATCGCTGTGCCTATCAGTATTGGTTATAATCTCAGCACTAACGCCAAGGGCACTTAAACGTCCATGAGTGCTATCAAATCTAAGTAAGTGCAGCAGCGTATCAGCCGGCGCTAAATCATTAATAGCCACCAAATGGATGGCATTGCCAAGTACCTCAAAGCGCTCTATCAGTGCGCGCAGTACGTTGCGTCCTATACGTCCAAAACCATTAATAGCGACTCTGAGCGGCCGTTTACGCACGCTGGTACCTTCTATTAAGCTCGCCTTGGTCTGCGGCGTTTTGTTTTGGCTTTTAGGCTTTACATCAGACATAAATAATATCGCTATAAATATAGAAGATAGAGTGGCTTTAAACCGTTCGGCTGACGACTGAGTCTAAGTAATAGCTGAGTTGATGACTAGATTTGCGAGGTTTCTAGAGTAGCATCGTATCTAGACTACGGCGTGATAAATATCAGCGCCAAACGTATCGTATTATAGTCTATCGTTTGCTTGAGCTGCTCATAAATAGGCTTAAGCTTGATGCTACCATCATCATTGAAGTCATTAGGATTATTGGCAACTTTTATGGCGACATAGGCATTACCTACGGCGGTCATAACCTCATCATCAGGACGCAGATGATCGCAGGCCAGACTCGGATCTTGCGCTTTAAGCTCGCTAATATGACGCATAATCGTCGATTGTGCTAGCTCTCGCGTCTGCGCAATCTCAATGATAGATAGGCTCTCTTCTAACAGCGCTTTTGTCGCGAGTAAGGTTGCTTCAGACTTATCAGCGACTTGGTTGCCCAGTTTCTGTTTTTTATTTTGCTGGGCTTTATCTTGCTCACGGCGTCTTTTTTGTAGCTTAGCATACGCCTCAATCACTGCTTGACTAGTCGTGCCTCCTGATTTTAGTACAAACTTATCATGACTTTGCTGTAGGCTTTTTTCATCGAGCATAGCATAGTTAGCGTCCGCCTCATTTGAGAGCTCTAAGAAACGCTTATCTGCGCCGCGGGCTAACGGGTCTAGCTGCAAGCTCATAGTATTCATGCCCAGCAGCTTCAGTCCCTCTAAAGACTTCAATCGCGATAAAGCTACATAGCCTTGACCTAACTCAAAAGTGCGCGACAGATCAATCTCTGCGGCATCTAAAGTCATGCCTTGCGATTTATGAATCGTAATCGCCCACGCCAGACACAATGGTACTTGCTCATAGCTAGCGAGCACATCGCCTGTCTCATCTTCAATAATCCACTCTTCTGGTTCAGCGATGACTTCGCGCCCTGAATTCAGCCTAACCACTGGCATTTTTGGCGCGGCTGAGGACTTATCTTTGGTGTTGGCTTTGGCTTTTTTATCTTTATCTGCTGTTTTGCTACTATCTTCATCGTCGATAGCAATCGTGTCATCTTCGGCCATATCCGCTTTGGCATCACTTTTGGCTTTATCTTTAGCCTTGCTGTCATCGACTTTTACCGCCGCAAAGCCAATCAGCTCCCCCATCGTACCGTTTGAGACGCCAAGCTCGTTGTTATTCTTAATGAACATCACTTTCGCGCCAACTTTTAGGATCAGCTCATCTTGCGTGCGTACGGTCTTCTTTAGAGTATCTACCAGCTTACTCTCACCCACAGATGAGGCTTCAAATCGTCTCGTCTCACCCTCTAGTGCCGCAAGCTCCTTGTCATTGATCTTATTGACGTTGAGGTTATGGGTATATAGCCGCGTGCGCTTGATATCGACGTTTTGATCAAAGGTGTTCTCAAGCGCCGCAATCGCTTCAAAGCTGACATCCTGACGGCGGATCTGATTTAAGATATCGTCCAAATCAAGACCACCATCGGCAGCCGCGCGCTCTTGTCTATGCTGCTCAGATAGATAGCAGATGCGAAAGCCTGCATCGAGCCAGGCTTCACTCATAAAAGCGAACTTATCGCGATTACTCTCGCCTTTACTACCTATAGGCGGCAGCTGAAAAAAGTCGCCTGCGACGACGACCTGAATCCCGCCAAAGGGGTTATCATTTTTGCGGACGTGTTTGAGCACTTGATTGACTAGATTGAGCTGCTTGGCATGCAGCATAGATATCTCATCGATGATAAGTACCGCGGTGTCTTTGAGTCTATCGGCCAAAAACTGCTTGCGCGCCAAGTTACTCAAATCCCGCTCCGTCAGCTCATCTTTGATACCGATGCCCGACCAGCTATGAATGGTGGTGCCATTCATATGAGTGGCTGCAATACCTGTACTGGCTGTCACCGCTACAGGTACGCGGCGCGCACGTAAGTAATGAATATATTGGTTAAGCGTATAGGTTTTACCTGAGCCTGCTGAGCCGGTCAAAAACACGTTCTTACCGGTTTTTAGAATATTAAGAGCAGAAGATTGACGCATAAACCTAGACCAATTAACAAAAGATAAAAAAGACTCGATAAGCAGCTTTGGGCCGACAAGGAGCCAAATGTTTGGCAGCAATTATAACAGCTACGCACGCTTTGCAAACTATTTTAACGAGGCAAGCTTAACAAACCAAAAGTTATATGAACGTAAAACCATTATTATTAAAAGTTGCTATCGCTTCTTGTGAAATCTCAGTACGATAGACAGATAGCAATAGCTAAAGTCAGGAAGATTTATTCACTCATAAAAAGGAAAGCTCCATGTTATATGACACCCCTAATACTGAAAATAGCCCAGTTCAATTTCGCGACACATACGATAACTTTATCAATGGCGAATGGGTCGCACCAGTCGATGGCGAATACTTTGATAATCTTAGTCCTATCGATGGTAAAACCATCTGCCAAGTAGCACGCTCAAAAGAAGCCGATATCGAAAAAGCTTTAGATGCTGCACACGCGGCCAAAGACGCTTGGGGCAAAACCAGCGTCACTGAGCGCGCTAATTTACTACTTAAAATCGCCGACAAGATGGAAGAGAACCTTGAGGCCATCGCCATTGCTGAGTGTTATGAGAATGGCAAGGCAGTGCGCGAAACCTTAGCCGCTGATATCCCTCTCGCGATTGATCATTTCCGCTACTTTGCCAGCGCCATTCGCGCGCAAGAAGGCGGTATCAGCCAAATTGATGAAGATACCGTCGCTTACCACTTCCATGAGCCTTTAGGCGTAGTCGGTCAAATTATTCCTTGGAACTTTCCGATTCTAATGGGGGTATGGAAACTGGCTCCGGCTCTCGCTGCGGGTAACTGCATTGTCCTAAAACCTGCCGAGCAAACCCCCGCCTCTATCCTATTTATGCTAGAGACCATTGGCATTGCCGATATCTTGCCAAAAGGCGTCCTCAACGTAGTGAATGGTTTTGGCGTTGAAGCCGGTAAACCGCTGGCTTCCAATCCGCGTATTAATAAAGTCGCCTTTACCGGCGAGACTACCACCGGTCGCCTAATCATGCAGTACGCTAGTGAAAACATCATTCCAGTCACCTTGGAGCTAGGCGGCAAAAGCCCTAATATTTTCTTCGCCGATGTCATGGATGAAGATGATGATTTCTTAGACAAAGCCGTTGAAGGTCTAGTGATGTTTGCGCTCAATCAAGGCGAGGTCTGCACTTGTCCCTCACGCGCGCTGGTGCATGAGAGTATCTATGATGAGTTTATCAAACGCTGTGTTGAGCGCGTCAAAGCCATTAAGATGGGCAACCCACTTGATACCGATACTATGATTGGCGCGCAAGCCAGCTCTGATCAATTAGAGAAAATCTTATCTTACTTAGATATCGGCAAAAAAGAAGGCGCAAAAGTATTGGTCGGCGGCGAGCGTGCCAAACATGACGGCGATCTTGGCGATGGCTACTATGTACAGCCGACTATTTTTGAGGGCACTAACGACATGCGCGTGTTCCAAGAAGAAATCTTCGGTCCCGTACTTGCGGTCACGACTTTTAAAGACGATGAAGAAGCGATGAGTATCGCTAATGATACGTTATATGGCCTTGGCGCTGGCGTTTGGACGCGTAGTGTACACAAAGCTTACCGCTTCGGACGTGGTATTCAAGCTGGACGCGTATGGACCAACTGCTACCACATCTACCCTGCGCATTCTGCATTTGGTGGCTACAAGCAATCGGGTATCGGCCGCGAAAACCATCTAATGATGCTTGATCATTATCAGCAAACCAAAAACATGCTGGTTTCTTATAGTCCCAAAAAGATGGGCTTCTTTTAAGCCTGTCTGTCACGCACTTTATGGCAGCCACCATAAAATAATGAGTTGGTAGATATGATATCTATCAACTCACCATCCACGATAAGGAGAAAGTAACATGGCTAATAAAATGAAAGCAGCTGTCCTACATGAGTTTAATCAACCGCTACAGATTGAAGAAGTAGACATCCCAACCGTAGGTGCCGGTCAGATCTTAGTAAAAATGGAGGCCTCAGGCGTCTGTCACACGGACCTTCATGCCGTTGAAGGAGATTGGCCAGTCAAACCAAGTCCACCATTTATCCCTGGACACGAAGGCGTCGGTATCATCACCTCTGTCGGCGACAACGTCCATCACGTCAAAGAAGGCGACCGAGTCGGTGTGCCCTGGCTCTACTCTGCTTGCGGACACTGTACGCATTGTTTAGGTGGCTGGGAGACGTTGTGCCTAAAGCAAGAAAATTCAGGTTATTCGGTGAATGGTAGCTTTGCAGAGTATGTCCTGGCGGACGCCGACTATGTAGGCATTATCCCAGAAAGCGTCGACTCTGTAGAGATTGCCCCTGTCTTATGCGCAGGTGTCACTGTCTATAAAGGCCTAAAAATGACGGATACCAAGCCTGGTGATTGGGTAGTGATTTCAGGTATCGGCGGCCTCGGTCACATGGCGGTACAGTATGCTGTGGCTATGGGACTTAATGTTGCTGCGGTCGATATTGATGATGAAAAGCTAGCGTTCGCCGAAAAACTCGGCGCTAAAGTCACTGTTAATGCCAAAAACACAGATCCTGGCGAGTACCTACAACAGGAAATCGGCGGCGCGCATGGAGTACTAGTCACAGCGGTATCCTCTACAGCGTTTGAGCAAGCACTGAGCATGTTAAGACGTGGTGGTACTTTGGTCTGTAATGGCCTACCTACAGGCGACTTCCCAGTTTCTATCTTTGATACGGTATTGAACGGTATTACTATTCGCGGCTCAATTGTCGGTACACGCCTTGATCTACAAGAGTCGTTAGATATGGCAGCTAAAGGCAAAGTGAAAGCGACCGTTGCCGCTGAACCACTCGAGAATATCAATGATATCTTCGATCGTATGCGTGATGGCAAAATCGAGGGACGTATTGTGATTGACTATGCCAAGTAATGATTAACAAGTAGCATTGCGATGTTATATCAGTATTGCTATCACTTGTCATTGAAACTCTAAAAAATGGTCGTATTGTTTTTGATGCCATACTATTCATAGTATGACTAAGAACAATGCGACCTTTTATGTTATGACAGGGCAATTTTGGAAAATCTTAACTAAAAGACAAGGAGTACACTATGAAACTTGCAGCGACAGCGTCTTGCGCCGAATTAATCGAGCTTTTAAAGTCCAAGCATGGTGATTTAATGTTCCATCAGTCTGGCGGCTGCTGCGATGGTAGCTCACCGATGTGCTATCCGCTAGGCGAGTTCAAAACTGGCGCGCAAGATGTGCTTGTTGGCGAGCTGGTAGGCTGTCCGTTTTATATGGGTAAAGCACAATTTGAGCTCTGGCAGCATACTGACTTAACTATCGATGTAGTCGATGGTCGCGGCGCAAGTTTTTCGCTTGAGATACCTGAAGGCAAGCGCTTTATCGTGCGCTCTGAGGTTTGCACGGTAGACTAATATGACTACTAATTAATATGAATAATACAAGGTAATCAAATATATAGAGTATGATATCGAATCATTTTTTACTATAAAATCGAGCTAACTTTTGTTAGGCTAACGCCAATGCCCTAACTAGATTTGCTTTTTAAAAACTGTCTGTCGGATCATATGTATGAATACCATCACTACTATTTTGCTCAAGACCACTTTAAGTATTAGCCTGCTACTGCCTTTATCAACGCTAACATCAGCCTCTACTCCGCAAAAATGGAAGTTAGATACCCCAAAAACCAAAGTCGACTTTGAGGTAGCATATTTAGGGAATGGTACGGTTGAAGGCCAGTTTCATAACATGGATGGTTCTATCAATTACGATGTAAAAAACCCAACAAGTACTACCATTAATTTTACTGTAAAAACGAGCAGCATTGATGCTGGTGGCAATTTGCGTAATGCCTTTTTGCGTCGCAAGGAGCTACTCAACACAGCTAAATACCCGACTATGAGATTTGTCTCCAAAAAGGTCAGCATGATCAATGCCAAAGAAGCGCATGTCACAGGCGACTTTACGGTTTTGGGAAAGACCAAACCTTTAACCGTAAAAGTAGTCTTATCTGATGTCAAAAAAGACCCCAAAACCGCGCGTCCGTTTTTAAACTTTCAAGCTATTGGTAAAGTGAATCGCCTCAGTTATGGCGTAACCGCCTTTCCAAATATGGTGGGTACAGTCATTCCGATTAACATCACAGGACAGCTTGTATCGGCAAACTAAAGGGAATACGGCGACTGTAATATTTATGACGCTTTGACTTAAGCATAAAAACCCAGCGCCAAACGTTTGTTATTGACGTTTTACGCCGGATTTTAGTTTGATTGCTAATGAGTATGTATTATCTATACCCTGTTCTAATAACAATAGATAAGTAGGGCGTGTTGAACATTCGACCTTGGCACTGACAGAGACTATTTTTTAGGCGATTTGCAGATAAAAATGGTAAGTTTAGTTGTTCTAAGCGTCTATTTTTATCAATAAAGCGGCAAAAAATAGTCCTGTCCCTGCAGGCTGATGCTAAAATCGCCCTAGTCGTTGCGACTGTTTAAATAAAATCAGCTATCCAATGCAATAAGCATTACCTGCAATTTTAACGACGACTAGAACACAGCTTTGATTAACTAGTAGCGATCAGCAGTGCGCATTTGTGAATGTTCAACACGCCCTAGTAAAAGACCTAACGATTACAGTAATTGTCAGGTCTTTTTAACATTGCCTTGTTAGTACTGCCAAGGCTGATCCTGTTCGATACCGGCTTTATCTATTTTATTTCTTTTTTTCTGAATCTTAGTATCTATTTTTTCTTGCTTTTTTAACGCTTTTTGATTGATATCATCTATCAAGCCTTGGATCTTCTTATCCACTTTGTCTTGCTCTTTTTGACGGACCTTATCAACTTTAGCTAACTCCTTTTGACGCGCTTTATCTATTTTATCTTGCTCTTTTTGACGCAGTTTATTGAGCTTACTCAGCTGCTTTCTTGCCTTTTTACTTAAGGTAATATCATCTTTCGCTTGGTTATTAGCAGATTTATTCGACATAATAGCTCTCCTTTATCAGATTATATAAACTCTCTTTAAACTTGATAATGCTTACATTCGATAGTAAGTCAGTATCCCTGTCTAATCAACGCGTCACTACAAAACAGGTACACGCCCTTAATCTGTCTGTAGATCGGCAAACTTGAGACAACACGAATCATGGTTCACTATAGAACACTACCTTAATCTCAATACACTAAATTAGGGAAAAATAGCCTCTAGATGTGAGCATTTTAATAGTCGTGAAATATGCGAGACATGGCTCAGTTTTCTTTAAAAGCTTATGCGCGCCTCGTCCCTCGGCAGTATGGCAACCTTTTGTTTAGGTTAATACTTTGCTGTCACCGCGCTCAACTTCGTCCAAAGCAAAGCATTACAAACGAGCAGAGTTTATTATTTGTTGTAGGGTGGCGTTAGACTTGTCACACTTTCGAAGAAAATGACAATAAGACGTAACCCATCGACCTGAACTATGAACTCTCGATGTTAAGAAAATGATACCAATTTAATTTGTTACAACTAAACCTCTCTTACCCATTTTGCAACCCACTTTTCAATTGAAGTTTGGGAATTCTGCTCAACAAGCCTTAGCCAATTATCTTTTTCATCTTTCGCCAAAATTGAAGCGGCTCTTAATATAGCTAATAGACCTCTTGCAAAAGTAGCAGAGGGAATTAAAATAAGAAGAACATTCATCGTTGTCTAAGAACCATGCCAAAC